>OMQE01000129.1 GCA_900313155.1 uncultured Rhodospirillaceae bacterium
ACAATAATCGGCGTTTGCCCGATAGATATATCATTTCTATGCCACCAATGCGGCATATCAATGAATATCATCAAAGCGACGACTCCATGCAAAATAAGCGATTGTTTCAGATACTTGTTGTCCATAAAAGCGGCCTATTTCTTTTTGTTATCCTTCTGAGGTTCAGGCTTTATACCCAATTTTGATTCGGTTTTTAAGCCCACTTTTTGGTAGCCGGCTTCTTTCAGTAAAGCCATTAGGCCAATCACACGTCCGTAGTGCACAGCCGTATCACCCGAAATGGTGACGCTTAGTTCCTCATTTTCACCTTTGATGGCAGTGATTTTATCCAAGATTTCATCATCTGCGACTACCGATTTACCAATATAGTAATTGCCTTCACGATCAACACTGATATTAACCGATGTTTCATTACCGGTCAGTTGTTTGCCGCCCACCTTTGGCAAGTTGAGCTGAATACCTGATGTCATCAGCGGTGCGGCAACCATAAACACCACCAACAGAACCATCATAACGTCCATTAAGTTGGTGATATTAACGTCTGCCTTACGGCGGCTTTGGCGACGACTGTATGACGAATTTTGCAACAAAGAAGGCATATTATTCTCCCGCCATATCGGCTTTCAAAGTAGTTTCATCAATTTCACGCGATAAAATGGTTGAAAATTCAGCCATAAAATTATCCAACGTTTTGGCATAGCGGTCTATTGATGAGGTAATGGCATTATAGGCAACCACCGCCGGAATAGCGGCAATCAACCCGAATGCGGTTGTAAACAAAGCTTCGGCAATACCCGGAGCCATGGCAGAAAGCGAGTTACTTTGAGTTACTGCAATGGCATTAAAGCTGTTAATGATACCCCATACCGTCCCGAACAAACCGATAAGCGGTGCTACCGAACCGGTGGTGGCTAAAAAGCCTAAATGTGTATCCAAGCTATCCAGTTCTTTATCAATAGAAACGCTCATGGCTCGTTCAATACGCTGTTGCAACGAAACGCCACGGATACTGCGGTCGGTTTTACCTTTTAAAAGCGTGTTGCGCTTCCATTCACGCATGGCGGCAACAAAAATAGCACTCATCGGGTCACGCGGACGGTTGCCGATAGCTTCAAACAAGCGGTCAAGCGAACCACCCGACCAAAATGCTTCTTCAAATTTTTTAGAAAGATTGCGTACTTGACGCAGCGTGGCGAACTTTTCCAAAATAATCGCCCATGACCAAACCGATGCGGCAATTAAGCCGATCATCACCACTTTGGTAATGGTGTCGGAAGACCAAACCATATCCCATAAAGACATTTGTTCTGCGGCAGTTTGCGCCACTTCTGATAAAGCTTCTGTTGTCATTTTTTATAACCTTTATAAATTGCAATTTATCCATTATTTTAAGCGCAACTTAGCACAAAATAATTAACAGGCAATTAAATTATTGAATTAATACAAAGAAAAAAACAAAATTTTATGGCATAACCAGTGGTGTGCCACCATATTGATTACCCAGTTGCAAAAATTCTTGTTGCAACTGTTTGGCAAACGGACGCACGGCATCAATATTTTCTTTTGGCGCCGTATAAAGTTGCAAAAATGCCTGTGCCTGATAGTGCAACATTTCACGCTCTTGCGGTGTTAGCTTATATTGGCGCAGCATTTTATCATATAGCCCCTTGCGGACCGAATTTACAAAACCGGTATGACTTATCGGCGTTCTGAAAATTCGGTATGCTTTGACTGTTTTATCACAAGTATAGGCCCAATCATCAAGCCCAAATCCTTGTGTGCCGACAACCTCTTGAAATTCGGCATACTTACCAAGCCATTGCACCTTGCGCACAATGGTCTGGCATGGGTTAACCGCCGCCTTAAAGTAGCCTACTATCGGTTTTTCGCCGTTTTGTTCATCATAATAGCGCATTAACGGAACAATACCCATTAACTGCATTTCGTTTTTATTTTGATGCAAAAAACTGCGCAATCCATCCAAAGTGTTTATAAACGCCTGCACATCTGCGGTAGAAAGCGGGGTTGAAATATCGGCATTAAAATGACGCGGTTGCAACTTTAGTGATGGTGTTTGCGCACCCAACATAAATTTTGATGCCGGCACATTTTTTTCAACCTTTGCCATAAGATCGGGATTTATTTTGATTTTGCGCGGGTTTTGCAACGATTTTATCTTTAGATTAGGATATTCTCGAGATATTTCAGGCTCCCAAATTTCCGGCATTAAAAAAATATACATCGACGGCGAAGCAAATTCTAAATAGTTCACATCTTCAAAAATTTTTGCCACCCGTGTCGGAAATTTATTTTTGGTTTCTTTTATGCCCGGAAGTTCCAAAACCTTGCCGGAAAGTCCTCGCACTTTGTGTAACATCGGCCCGATATATGGATACATTTGTTTCGGCATTCGCTGCAACATTTGCAATATTCTCTCTTCATTAGCATTTTCCAAACGTTTTTCGTGGTTGCCGAAATCGTCAATAATACTCTGAAAGCCCGTGTCAAACTGCGCCGGCATATTCCAGCGGAATTGGTAGTGCCAACTGTATTGTGAAGTTTTTTCGTTATATTGTTGCAGCAAATCAGATAAAACCGGCGTTTTTTCGTTCAAATCAATATCAAAAATGTGCGCATCATCTACCGCCTGAACAGATGATGACACAAACAAAAATCCCGCAATACACAATATAGCCGAACGAAGCATTATTTTTCCCTTTCTGTAACTGATTATATTGTAAAAAGATAAAAAAAAATTAACTAAATGCAAAAATATGGCTGGACTTAAATGTAAATATTATATAAAATATCGCTAATTTTGTTAATAAAGGAGAAAATTATGGCTTGGACAGAACAAATGGTGGAAGATTTGCGGCAAATGTGGCTTGAAGGGCTGACCGCAAATGAAATTGCTAAAAAGTTGGGCGTTTCAAAAAACTCTATTGTCGGGAAAGTGCACCGTTTGTGCTTAACCGCCAGACCTTCTCCGATTAAGAAAAAGGAAGAAACCGAAGAGCCGAAAAAAACTGCTCAAAAGCAGGTAATAGAAACAATCAATGAAGAATTTCTGCCAGAGATTGAAGAGGAAGAAACTTTAGAAATTGAAGAAATATCAGCACCAAAACCAAGCACAGTGAACGGCGTAAAGCTCGTTAATTTAGACAGCCATACTTGTCGTTGGCCAATAGGAGATCCGCGTGATGAAGATTTTTGTTTTTGCGGCAAAAAAGTGCGCGCCGGACAAACATATTGTGATGAGCATGCCGCCATGGCTTATGTAAAAGCCGGAATCAGAAAATAAACTGCTAGAATTAGTATTGATGAACCTCGCTGATTAAGTTAGCGAGGTTTTATTTTTTCTTGACAAAAATTATTTTCTGTATTTTAATTAAGATAATAAAAAATTATTAGCCTATGAAGATATCTGTATTTTGGGCTGTTTTCTGCGGGATTATCGTAGCAGTCCTGATTATTTTGTCAGCGCGCCTGATTGGCAAAATTGTCGATATTGTGCGCAATCGTGTGTGAGATTTTTTATTTTTAAATATGGAAGAACTAAAAATCTCTTTAGATGCTGCCCTTATTGCAATAGCAATATCTGTGGTAGTTGTGTATGTGCTCAAGTTTTTGAAAAAAAGATTTGAGGATTATCTGTAAACAATTAAACTCTGCCCTGCACGGCATACCGAATCCGTTTCGGTATGACCGGCCGGCAGAGTTTTTTTTATTGTTGCAATAAGCCGTATATTTCGTCGGCAGATAAGCACTCAAGCGAATCGGGTGTTTGCTGTATTTTGCGCCACAAAGCAACATCAACTTGCGGTGCGCGAATCGTTTGTAACTTATAGTTTTCACCGAGCATATCAGACCAATTATCGGCGGTGAGCAAACAGACATCTCCGGCACCCAAAAACGGCAAGCCCAACTTTTCCGCCACCGGTAAATGGGTAACAAAATGGTAGTAACGCACCGAAGCATCTGTTAGTTCCAACAAACGATTAAAAAATTTTCGCACTTCGAATTTTGGAGTGTCTTCTCTCAAAAAATCACTTTCCAACAAATGTGAGCATGCCATACCGAGTGCTTGAAAGCGAGCCGTTTCTGTCGCACGCTCAATGGGTGAAAAATAAATCGTTGCGCAAGGTGGCAAGATATTTTTCAACAGACGACCAGTTTGGAACGCTGTCAGCATATCGGTGCGCAAAATTGCCGTATCACCATAGCCGTAGTGCTCGTGCCGGCCAATGCTTAAATAAACTTTTTCAGCCGCTTTAGGCATCTTTTTTAGCCGGTTTCAGCAGCGAAAGAATAATCCCGCCGGCAAGCAAGCTGATTGTTACCGCCAACGACTGCCATTCTGCAACTTCTATCCCCACTCTCGGCAGAAAGATTTTAATACCGATGAAAATAAGAATAATTGAAATTGCCGGTTTCATATAAGTAAATCTATCAATAATCGCTGCTAACAAAAAGTAGAGCGCACGCAAACCCAAAATGGCAAAAATATTACTGGTATAAACCACATAAACATCTGTTGTGACCAAAAAAATGGCCGGAATACTGTCGAGTGCAAAAACAACGTCCATCAGTTCAATGGTGACTAGCGCAAAAAACAGCGGCGTGATGTAGTGTTTGTTGTCTTTTTTCACAAAAAAGTGTTCACCATGGATCTCGTGCGTGACATGAAACATTTTAGATACCCATTTAAATATTTTAGAATCGCGGATATCGCCCTGTTCTTCTTTTTTCATCAGCAACATCTTTATACCGGTATAAATCAAAAATGCCGAAAACAGATACAAAATCCAGTGGAAGCGCACCACCAAAGCATCACCCACACCTATGAGCAAACCGCGCATTACCAAAGCACCTAAAATTCCCCAAAACAAAACACGGTGCTGATATTTGCCCGGTACCCCCAGAGCGGCAAAAACCATCGACATTACAAATATATTATCCATCGACAGGCTTTTTTCCAACAGATAACCGGTAAAATAGTCCATCCCTTTTTCGGCGCCGTCTTCTATCCACACAAAAGCGCCAAATGCAAGTGCCGCCGCAATATAGGCCATACAAATCCAAAATGTGTGCCAAAAATGCGGTTCTTCATTTTTACGGTTGAACCAAAACAAATCAGCCGCCAACAAAACGACCACTGCCACGCTAAACCATGTCCACAGCCAAAACGGCGACAAATGTCCCGCCGTTGCCGATATTGTCATAAACATATTTGTTATCATATCCATTTTATTTTACTTCCAAATTCCAAGTTGTTTGTATAATTTCATCAATATTTACATAATCAGGTTGCCAGTTCAAGACTTTTTGTGCCTTTTGATTCGTCGCAACCAGAATTGCCGGGTCTCCGGCACGGCGCGGTGCAAATTCATAGGCAATTTTTCGTCCTGTTACCCGCTCAACCGCTTCAATTATTTCCAAAACCGAAGTACCTTTGTTTGTGCCTAAATTTATAACATGCGAATCGCCTTTTTGAAGCAGCTGACGAATGGCGGCAACATGAGCCGAAGCTAAGTCTTCAACATGAATATAATCTCGAACACAAGTTCCATCCGGCGTATCATAATCATTTCCGAAAACCTGCATCTTTTGGCGTTTTCCGGTTGCAACTTCCATCACTATCGGTAACAAATTTTGCGGATTTTTCTCGCGCCCTTTGATTGAGCCGTCTGCCGCGTAGCCCACCGCATTAAAATAGCGCAAAGCTATATAATGAAAATCTTTTAAACGGCTATACCAATCCATCAGCTCTTCTATTTTGAGTTTGGTGTAGCCATAAAAATTTATCGGGCAAACCGGATGCTGTTCATCAACAGGCATATATTGAGGCATGCCAAATACAGCGGCGGAGGATGAAAACACAACGTTTTTAATGCCGGTTTCTATCATGGCATTAAAAATGTTAACAGAGCCGTTCAAATTATTTAGGGCATATTTTTGCGGATTATCCATAGATTCGCCAACTGCCTTTTTGGCCGCCAAATGAACTACCGCATCATAACCTTCGGACATTGTTTGTCGAAGCATTTGAAAATCTAAAATATCACCTCTGATAAACTGAGCATCTGCAAACAGGTTACACTCTTGCCCCGTAGAAAGATTATCATATACCGTTACAGCAAAGTCATTTTTGAGCAATGCTCTTACCACATGGCTCCCGATATATCCGGCGCCGCCGATAACTAACACTTTATTTTTTTGCACTTTAATCTCCTTTTATTTCAGGCAAATATAAACCTTATACCCATTATCCACAAGCAAAAAAATATTTCGCTAAACAATATTTTGTTTTTTTATATAACAAAAAAAGATAAAATTTTATTTATTAAATAGAGTGGACAATGGAAAAACCTGATATTACAAAATTGCCGAAAAATATTGAAGCCGAACAAGCCGTGCTGGGCGCCCTGTTGGCAAATAATAAACTGCACGAAAAAGTAGCGGAGATTTTGAAACCCCAATATTTTGCCGACGCAACACACCAAAAAATTTATGAAGTGATGTCAAAGCTGATTATGCGCGACCAAGTGGCCGACGTGGTAACCTTGAAAAGCTATTTTGAACAGCAAGGAACATTGGCCGAAGTCGGTGGTTTTCCTTATTTGATTAAGTTGGCAGAAAGTGCTTCACCGCTGACCAATGTGGAATATTACGCTCAATTTATTTATGATAAATATTTGCGTCGCGAACTGATTAACACCGGTTTTGAAATTGTTAATTCGGCAATGACCGAAACTGTAGATGCCACCGCCACTGACCAAATTACTAATGCCGAAAAAATACTATACAATTTAGCCGACAGCGGCTCGGCACAAGGCGGATTTATTGACTTTGGGCAAGCTTTGGAATCGTCTTTGAAAACCATTGAAAAAGCCTATCAGAAAGAGGGAAAAATTTCCGGTGTGCCATCAGGGTTATCAAGGCTCGATTATCAAATCGGCGGATTAAACGAATCGGAATTGATTATTTTGGCCGGACGTCCAGCTATGGGAAAAACGGCTCTTGCCACCAATATTGCCTATAATGTGGCTGCGTATTTTGCACGGCGCAAGGAAGAAGCAGAAGAAAAACATCGCAAAAATCCGGATATTCCGCTGGATTATGATAAAGAAAATATGGGTGTGGCATTTTTCTCGCTTGAAATGTCATCTGACGAATTGGCGGCACGTATTCTTTCCACCAATACTCAAGTTCAAAGCCAAAATATGCGCACAGGTCGGCTGACCGAAGCTGATTTTACACGTTTGGCGGCGGCTGTTTCAACATTAGAAAGCATTCCGCTTTATATTGACGACACACCGGGAATTAGTATCAACGCCATTCGTAATCGGGCACGACGCCTAAAACGCAGTAAAGGTTTGGGGCTGATTGTAATTGACTATATTCAACTAATCAGTGGCACCGGCGACCGCAAAAGCGAAGGTAACCGTGTGCAAGAATTATCGGAAATTTCTCGTGGATTAAAAATTATGGCAAAAGAGCTGAAAGTTCCGGTTATTGCCCTTTCGCAGCTGAACCGCGGAGTGGAATCGCGTGATGATAAACGGCCGGTAATGTCAGATTTGCGCGAATCCGGCTCTATTGAACAAGATGCCGACATTGTGATGTTCGTATTCCGTGAAAATTATTACATTCACAACGCCGAACCAAAACCGAAAGAAGGCGAATCACCGGAAAAATTTGCCAAAGCGCATGAAGAATGGGTTAAGCGTGACCGCGAAACGGCTAACATTGCCGAAGTAATTATTGGTAAGCACCGTCATGGTCCGACCGGTACCGTTAAACTCTATTGGAACGGCGAATTCACGCAGTTTGGCGATTTGGCTGAAGCCGACCATTTTCCGGAACAGAGAGGATAAAAATGGCTCACCCGTGGGACAATATCAGCGAAGATGAATGGGAAGCCATTTGCAAGCGTTGCGGTAAATGCTGCCTCTATTCCTTACAAGACGAAGACAGTGGCGAAATATACCATACAAATGTATTATGCGAATATTTTGATGAGGAGCGCTCACTTTGCACGGTATATGATAAGCGTTGTGAACTTAAACCAGAATGTTTGAAGCTGACTAAAGATAATGTTGATAAACTGCCGTTTATGCCAAAATCGTGTGCTTATCGAAAGCTTTTTGACGCGTCTTATAAAGATGTGCCAACTCCAAGCATCAAGAATCGGGTAATTAAAGAAACGCAAATCAACCCTGAAGATATCGAAGATTATATTGTCGATTGGGAGGATTTATGAGCAATTTTGATGAAGACCTGCAAGCTGCTTATAATCCGCAGGAACGAGTTGATGCTGCTAAAAAATTAGAGCCGGAATTTTGGAAACATAAAAAGCTTGCCGAAATGAATCGGGACGAATGGGAAGCACTGTGTGACGGATGCGGAAAATGTTGCCTTAATAAAATAGAAATCAAAGGACAAATAAAATGGACCAACACCCACTGTCGTTTTTTAGATTGTCAAAGCTGTTTATGTAAAATATATCCGCATCGCTTTGAGGTAGTAAAAGATTGCCGAGATATAGACTTGGCCGC
>OMQE01000002.1 GCA_900313155.1 uncultured Rhodospirillaceae bacterium
GTTTAAACAAGATAAATTATTTTTTTAAGGAATGAAACAAATGAAAAATTTTTCAATAATACTTTCAGTTATTGCCGTTATTTTGGCAGCTGCCGCTATGTTGAACGTCAAAAATGATAAAAGCGGTGTTGATGCCGAAAAAGTGGCACAGATTTTGAGTGAGAACCCGAAAATGGTTGTTGATGCATTGAACAATTATCAGGAACAACAACGTCTTGAAGCAGAAAAAGCCGCTCAAGAAGCTATGAAGAAATTTTTGCCGGAATTAAACAACACGGAAAATGCTTTGTCTGTCGGTCCGGCAGATGCCAAAGTGACTGTTGTTGAATTTTTTGACTTTAACTGCGGATATTGCAAACGTTTGGCGCCGGAATTGGAAAAAACAATTGCCGCCAATGCAGATGTTAAGTTTGTCTTTAAGCCGATGACATTCTTGGGTTCGGCTTATCAGGCAAAAGGTGCTTATGCTGCTGCCGAACAAGGCAAGTTTTTAGATTATTACAAAGCTGCTATGGCTTTTGGTGGTCGTATGAGCGAAGCTGATGTTGATGCTTTGGCTGAAAAATTAGGCTTGAATATGGAAACCTTCAAGGCTGATATGAGCAAAGAAGATGTTGCTTCCAAATTACGCAATATTGCAACATTGGCAGACAATATTCAAGTTCATGGTGTGCCGGCAGTGTTTGTTAACGGCAAACAAGTGCAAGCAATGTCTGCTGAAGAATTGCAAAGATATATTAACGAAGCAAAATAATATAATATAATATCGTTGTATGCTTTATGACAACCCGTCTTTCGGCGGGTTGTTTTTTTATGCGTATGAAATAAACATCTGTTTGACTTCATAAATAATTTCAGCTATGACATATACTATAATGCAAAGGAAAAAAATGGAAAACAATATTGCGCTGACAGTCATTATTCCGGTTTATAACGCAGCATCAGATTTGCCGCGTTGTTTGGATAGTGTTTGTCATCAATCTTTGCAAAATATGGAAATTATTTGTGTTAATGACGGCTCAACAGATGACAGTGCGCAAATTTTGAACAGGTATGCAAAAGACGATTCGCGTTTTAAAATCATAACCCAAAAAAATCAGGGGCTATCGGCGGCTCGTAATGCCGGTTTGGAAGCAGTGCAGGGCGAGTATGTTTTTTTTCTTGATGCTGATGATTGGTTGCACCCTCAAACGTTAGAAATTTTTTATCAAACGGCTCAAAAAAACGCCGCACCGGTGGTGGTTGGGGAAACATTTTGCCGTTTGGGTAAAGATATACCAAAGTTACAAAGTTATAACATTGAAAAAATGCGCTCGATTATACGCCGTCCGGCGTTACAGAATTTGTATAAACATCGCCATGTTTCAGCTGTGGCGTGGAATAAGCTGTATCGCGCCGATATTGTTAAAAACCGGCGTTTTATCAACGGCATTTTTTTTGAAGATTGGCCTTTTACCACTTGCCTGTTTGCTGATATTGACTGTTATGCCGTTGTTAAACAGCCGCTGTATATGTATAACACATCATCGGTTTCTATTACGCGAAGTTGCTTCAGCTTAAAGAAAATCAACGACTATATGACCGGCATTCGCTATGTGGCGCAATATTTTGCTGTGCCGGAAAAACAAAATTTGTGGCGCTTGGTTCAAAAAAAGAGGCTCGCGCTTTCTGTTAAAATGATGCTTTCCAAAATCAGCAAGAGCAAAGAAAATCAGGCCGAATTGGAAAATTTTTTCAAAAAAGAATACTTAAATCTGCAAAAAGAAAAAATTATTTGCAAAAAAGATTTGTCTATAAAAAGCCTATTTAGACTTTATCGACTGTTGTGGCACCAACGTTGCCGCTGATACCTGTGGATAAGCATATATATTTTCATATATGTTTCGTTTATCTCTTGCATTTTGCGCTAAAAAAATCTAAATAACGAACAACGGAAATAAAAAGAGAAAAAAAATGGCAGATACGGAATATTATGATTTGTTGGAAGTTCAGCCGAATGCAACGGCTGATGAAATTAAACACGCATTTCGCAAACAGGCGATGAAATATCATCCAGACCGCAATCCGGGAGATAAACAAGCCGAGCAAAAATTTAAACAAATCAATGAAGCATACGAAGTTTTGAAAGATGAGCAAAAACGTGCCGCTTATGACCACTACGGTAAAGCCGGTCTGAATGGCGGCGGTAATCCGTTTGGCGGCGGGTTTGATTTTTCAGGTGGCGGATTTGCCGATATTTTCAATGATATTTTTGCCGATTTTATGGGGGGCGGACGAGCCGCTGGCGGCAGAGGAAACAAAAATCGCCGCGGTATGGATTTGCGTTATACGTTGAATATTTCGCTTGAAAAAGCTTTTCACGGCAGTGAAGAAGAAATCACCTATCCGACGGTTGTCCCTTGTGAACATTGTCATGGTTTTGGAACCAAAGACGGCAAAGAACCGCCGGTGTGCGATATGTGTAAAGGTAGTGGTAAAGTGCGGCGTCAGCAGGGAGGATTTTTCGTTTTTGAAACAACGTGTCCTTCTTGTGGCGGAAGCGGTCACAAAATTAAAGATCCGTGTCCGGAATGTGAAGGCGCAGGACAAAAGAAGATTAACAAAACGCTTAAAATTAAAATTAAACCGGGAGTTGATACTAATATGCGCATCCGTGTTGCCGGCGAAGGCACAGCCGGTATGTTCGGCGGTGCTAACGGTGATTTATATGTGGATATTATGGTGGAGCCGCATAAGCTCTATGAACGCCGTGATGAAGATTTATATGCCACCGTTCCGGTTTCGGTGAGTTGTGCTGTTTTGGGTGGCAAGGTTGAAATTCCGGGCATAGATGGCCAACCGGTGAAAGTGGAAATTCCGGCAGGTACGCAAAATGATACACTGATTAAAATTAAAGGCGAAGGAATGCCTTTGTATGATACCGAACGCCGAGGAGATTTATATGTTAGTGTTAAAGTTATGATTCCTCGTCATCTGAACGCCAAGCAAAAAGAACTAATGGAAGCCTTCAGAGCCGAAGACCCTGATGACAAATGTTGCGAACCGGAAATCAAAACCTTTTTTGATAAAATCAAAGATTTGTTTAATTGATTACGGTAGGTACACGGTCTGATTAAACACGTTGGCTAAAAAGAACAGGCTGACAAAGCAAATAAGCATCGCCATAAGCGGTGCGGCCACCCAGCCAACCACAATTTTGCCAATCATTTTCCAGTCAATATTGCGTCCGCCTTTGGCTAAACCGATACCGACAATGGCGCCAATCACCGCTTGCGTGCTTGAAACCGGCACCAGAGGCAATGTCGGTAAGTTGTTACCCTCAAGCCAATTATGCAAGCTTACCGATGAAAACAGTAACAATACCAATGCTTGAGAAAGTACCACAATCAACGCCAGCATTGGCGACATGTGCATCAGGCTGTTACCCAGTTTCATAATCACTTTTTTAGAATAGGTCATAATCCCCACAGATATAGCCAAAGCACCCAACAAAAACAGCACTTGAACCGAACTCAAGGTATATATGCCGCCTAAATTGAGCGGTTTAAACGGACTTGAAGGCACAAACACCCCAACCACATTGGCAATATTATTGGCGCCCAACGCATAAGCACCGATGGCCGCCGAAAGTATCAGTCCGATGCGCGTGATTTGATCTAAACGCAATAAATGCAAGCCGCAACATTTAATCAATTTTTTCAGGGCAAAATATAATATTATCGCAATAATGCCTGATATCAGCGGGCAGGTGGTCCATGTGGCAAAAATTTGAGCTAATGTATCGTAGTCGGTTTGTTTGTTGGCGTAAAAGTTCCAACCGATAATGGCACCGACAATGGCTTGTGAGGTTGAAACGGTTATTCCCACCCGCAAACTGAAATAAACTGCCAATGCTGCCGATAATGCTACCATAAAAGCGCCGGCCAAAGCATTAACCGCGCCCAATGTGCCAAGCGTTTCGCTGGCGCCGGCACCGCCGAACACCGCACCCAAAACAACAAATATTGCGGCAATCGATGCAATTGTTTTGAAGCGTACCATTTTCGAGCCGACAGCTGTTCCGAAAATATTGGCGGCATCATTGGCGCCCAATGACCACCCCAAGAACAAACCGCTGCTCAAGAAAAACAAATAGCTCAAGTTCATCAAATATCTCGCTTAATGGTAAAGATTAGAATAGCATCGACGCAGTCTTCAGCCTTATCTGCCACATCTGCCACTTCACCAATAAGGCTGCTGAGCTGATTTTTATGTGCTAATTCCATATCGGAATCGAACACATCTTGTTTTAATGATGCCCATGTTTTATCGCTTTCATGCTCGGAAAAATAAACTTTTCGCGAATAGTCGCGTACTGTGGCAAAATCGCGGAAAAAGGCGCGTGAACAAATGACCATATTTTCGGCACACTCGCAAACCTGCTTAACCAGTGTGCGGAATTTGGCCTGATATTTTTCCGGAATTTCCGGTTGTTCAATATAAAATTTATGCGCCACTTCGTCAAATTCGTTAATGACCTTATCAATATTTTCCACCAATTGCAACACATCGGCACGCAAATCGGGGATAAGGTTTTGGATATAGAGACGGCTTTCAATTTCGCGACGCAAATCATCGGCTTCTGATTCGATGTTCTTGATTTTTTTGCTGGCGCGGCGATAATTCGGACTGCGTTTTTCTTTCAGGTAAATTTCAAACGCTTCTTTGAAATAGAGCGAGCTTTCCAATACTTTATCGTGCATTTCATCAATTTTTTGCTCCAGCTCACGCGTGCCGGAAAACATTGAAAACTTCATATTGAACATCATTTTCTCCTTTTTGCATATATCCTATTTGTAGCGAAAAAAATATAAAAGTCCATATATATTTTGCACACAATAGTGTATTTTGTGACTTATATGCAATGTTTGTGCAAAGAAAAATCCCCGACAACGCTAATGCGCCACGGGGATTCGGTTATTTTTCCTGCTGTTGTAACGTTAGTTGCGTTAAATTTCCGGTCTGCGGGTCATGAACAAAGACGAAATGTCCGTTCATCAAAGTCCGCATTATGATGGCGTGCATAGCATCACACATTTGTGTTTTGCTATAAACGTACACGCGCGGCTGTGGAACGGAAGATATAACACGCAAGCCGGTGTTGTAATAATAGTAGCAACCGCCACTAAAATACACCCTTTGTCCAAAAGCCAAACGCATCTGCTGACGCTGAATGGCTCGTTGCTGACGGATTATCATTCGTTGATGTTGTCTTACAGTAGGATTAACATACCTCCTCTGATGATAGCCACCACGAGGACCATAACCATACCACTGAGCTGAACATGCCAGACTCAGGGTACACACTAATAATAAAAGAAATTTTTTTGCCATAATTCTTATAATTTAATAATATTTGTTTGGCTTACAGAATATCAATAAACCACGGTTTTGTCAAGATATATGTGTATTGCCTAAATCAGCTTTTTCTTTCCCTTCCATTCTCGGTCGTTCTTTTCCCTGTCATCCTTGGCTGAATGTAATGAAGCCGAGGATTTCCGCACTTTAGTGCGGTAAAACCATTCATTATTCTGCTCGAACTCGCTATGCTCATTAACATTGCTCGCGATGATGTGTTTACTGCCGAACTGTCGTTCGGAGATTCTCGCCCTTACGGGCAAGAATGACAGTGATATAAAAAAACAGGGCAAGAATGCCTCCTAAAAAACAAAAATCGCTAAAAATTTTCCATTTCTTTCATGTCTTCTTTAACGCGTTCGGCAAGGTCAGAAATTTTGAGCTTCAAAGCCTTATCTGTTGCTGTTTTTCCGGCTTGTTCAAGCTGTTTTTGTGCCGCCGGCAAATTCCCGATGGCATAGCTGAATTCCGCCGCCGCATAAAGTGAAGCGGCACGATTACCTAAAACATCTTGCGCCCGCGAAAGCATGAGCCAACCTTCGGCTGTCGGCTGTTTGAATTGGGCTTTTTGCAACAGCATCACAGCACGTTGCGCAGAGGCTTTGTCGGTCGAACTTTCAAGAATTGCATGTGCCAAACTGAACTGCACCGATGCCTCTTCCGGCAATAAACGTAAAGCTTTTTCATAAGCCCCGACACTTTCTTTCACCCGACCGTTTTCAAACAAAAACTGTCCTTTCAGCTCTTGAAAATACGGATTATTCGGTTGCGCTGCAATCAGTTCATCTATCAGCTTATAAGCTTGCGCTAACTTACTTTGCCGAAAATACAAAATGGCATGAGCATATTTGGCGGCATCAGATGCCCGCTCTTTCGGGTAACGACGCCAAACACGGGAAGAATCTTCCAAGTAGCCGGAAAGCTTAGCCTGAACAAGCGCAAACTTCTCATCTGATGGCGATTTTGCCGAATGTCGATTATGTTTACTAACCTCAGCAAAATGGCTGATGCGCTCGCTGGTAAGCGGGTGATTGCTAAAATAATCGGTTTCAGAAATACCGCTCTGCAAATTGTGCTTCTGAATTTTTTGCATAAATCGCAACAAACCTGCTGTTGATTGTTTGGTTTTATCCAATAATTTGACAGCACTTTCATCAGCGGCGCGTTCTTCTTCAATTTGGTGATGCAACATGTGGTTAATCATGGAACTTTGTGAACCCAAAATAACCGCCATGGCGGCATCACCGCGACCGGTGGAAACAGCAGTGGCGCCGGCGGCAATCATCGAACCAAGCATAATGTATTGCATTTTTTCCATTTTCAGTTTTTGCCGAACAATGTGTCCGCCCATAATATGTCCCGTTTCGTGCGCCAAAATACCGGAAAGTTCGTTAGTGTCATCGGCGGCTAAAATGGTGCCTGTGTGCACAAACATATAATTGCCGTCGCTCACAAACGCATTGAGCGAATTGTCGCGCACAATAAACAGGTTACTTTTATTAAAAGGCAAACCGGCGGCAACATAAAGCGGTCTGACAACGCCAGCCAAATAGTTTTGCGTTTCGGCATCACTAATCAACACCAAGCCGTTTTCGGCACAAGCACAAAACGGCGTCGCAACAATACTGACAACGCCGAAAACAATGCTTAAAACATATTTTTTTATCCCAGCAAACGTTTCCACCAAGGTTTTTTCTCCGCTTCTTGAGCCGGTGCAGAAGAATTTTGGCGCGCACCATAGCGGTTGCGCCCGTTGCGACGGTTGTGTCCGCCTCGGCGATTATATCCGCCGCGACGATTTTCGTCATCATTATCTTCATTTTCTTCGGCTTGCGTTTCTTCAATTTCTTCCGCAGCATCATTGTTGGCAATATTGTCTTCTTCATAGCAGGTTGTTGCCGCTTCTGAAGTTTCATTAGTAGTCACGGCTAACTTTTCACGGCTGATTTTATAGTCAGAAGCTTCGAACAAGTCGGTATCGCCGGCAACAATAATCCGACAGCAATATGTTTCTTCCAAAGCCAAAATTTGTTTGCGCTTTTGGTTGAGCAAATAGGTGGCAAGCTGAGCCGGCGCCGTGACGGTTATTTTGTTGTTGCGATTGCGTACACATTCGGCTTCCAAAGCACGTAAAATCAGCGTTGCGCCGGATTCTATGGTGCGCGTAAAGCCATGTCCGTGGCAATATGGGCAAACTTCATAATTGCTTTCCATAAAGGATGAGTGCATACGTTGACGCGAAATTTCCAGTAAACCGAAAATGCTCATCTTGGCAATTTGAATACGGGCGCGGTCATCTTTCATGGCTTCTTTCATGCGTTTTTCAACCGCAATATTGTTTTGTTGCTCATACATATCAATAAAGTCAACCACAATCAAACCGGCCAAGTCGCGCATTTTGAGCTGTTTGGCAATTTCATCGGCCGCTTCCAAATTGGTTTTCAGAGCGGTTTCTTCAATATCTTTTTCTTTAGTGGCACGTCCGGAGTTAACATCTATGGAAACAAGCGCCTCAGTCGGGTTAATAACCAAATAGCCGCCGGATTCCAATTGAACAATCGGGCTGTGAAGTTTATCAAGCTGTCCTTCTACCTGAAAACGCTGAAATACCGGAACTTCGTTCGGCTTACGGCACTTGATGTTTTTCAAATTGTGCGGCGATAAAATTTTTACAAAATTGCGGGCTGCCTGATAAGCCTCGTCGCCGTCAATAATTACTTCGGAAATGTCTTTAGTGTACATATCGCGCAAAGCACGCTTAATTAAATCGCCTTCTTCATAAATTTTGGCAGGTGCCGGATTTTTGAGCGCCGCATAGCGAATGGCGTTCCATGTGCGAATAAGGTAGTTATAGTCACGCACAATATCTGCTTTGGTTTTATCTTCGCCGGCAGTACGTACAATCAGCGACATATCCTGATGCAAAGGCAAATCCTTCAAAATGCCTTTCAATCGGCGACGGTCACCGGAATTGGTAATCTTCCGGCTGACACCGCCGCTCTTAATGCGGTTAGGCATCAGCACGCAATAGCGACCGGCAAGTGAAATATAGGTGGTGCAAGCCGCGCCTTTGTTGCCGCGTTCTTCCTTAACAATTTGCACCAGTAGTGTCTGACCTTCTTTAATAACATCTTGAATGGTGCTACGATGAAATAATTTGCGGGCACGAAGCAACTTGCGCTGTGTGTCAAAATTATATTCCGCTGCTGATGTGTCATCATCATCGTCGTCATCATCGCTGTCAACATCATCAAAATCTTCTTCCAACATGTCATCATCAAGTCCGACGCTGTCAGCCAGTGTTTTTGCTTTTTTGCGGTCACGCGGACGGCGTGTGGCACGGCGATGCTTGCGTTGATTGCCTGAATTGCGCGACGTTTTTTCTTCGTCTTCAGTATCTTGTTCACTTTCGGCACTTTCGGCAGTTTCTTGCGTATCAACAGTTTCATTTTCGGTGTTTTCTGTTGTGTCATATTCTTCAACATCAACCGTTTTTTCAATAACTTCATCGGCAATTTCCGTGTTTTCGGTAATTTCTTCGGCCGGTGCTTCTAAAATTGGTTGATTATCCGCAAAATCATCAGATTCAGGCATTGCATTTTGCACCGGCTCCATTTGCGATTCTTCAATTTCTTGGGCCTGTTCGGCTTCCAATCGGCGTTGCGCTTCTTTAGCTTCTTTTTCGGCCTTATAGCGCGCCCGCTCGGCATCACGTTCTTTCAAATATTTGATTTTATTGTTGATAATTTCATCAACTTCTTCTTCTACTTCCTTTAAAACTTCGTCAGAAACATTGTAGTAGTCCGGATGAATTTCATTAAAGGCCAGAAAACCGTGTTTGTTGCCGCCATAGTCAATAAACGCGGCCTGCAAGGACGGCTCAATGCGAATAACTTTCGCCGTATAAATATTACCTTTAATTTGTTTGCGTGAAGAAGACTCGTATTCTACATCTTCCACTTTATTTCCATCAACAATAACAACGCGGGTTTCTTCCGGTTGTGTATCGTCAATTAACATTCTTTTAGTCATTATATAAACCTCATCATAAGCCCACTCTAACATGGGTAATTGTTACAATAGAGGCAGGATAATTTTTAAAAACACATCAAAAGGCGAGATGGCGCCCACAACCAAAAAACGGCTCAAGCAAAACAATAATGCGTCTGCGAGCCCTGAAATATATGTTTTTATGCCGACGGGAGTGCTTGGTTTTATTCTTCTTGATTATTAAAGCAATCTGCGTCGAATTATCTTACCTAAACTCTTTGTTATCGCTGTTCTGCCGCACGCAGGCTCGTTTGTTGTCTTTACATATTTCTCTCAAATACGAACTTTTATGCAAGCCGATAATCACTCCTAGCATAATGGATAAATAAAAAATTACAACAATATTTTTCATAAATACAAAAAAAATGCACAATTTTAACTCATTGGTAAGAATCTGAAACATATACTTTTAAGCAAGATGATTAAGTTTGATATGAAAACAAGCGGATTAAAAAAAATGTTTTTGCGTGGCGTATGGTTTTGCGCGGCGCTTGTTTTGCTGTTCATTGAACATATAGGTGTTGCCAATGCCGTTACCGTGGTGCAAGATATGCGTGTCGGGAATCAGCCAGAAGGGGCGCGGGTGGTATTTGATATGAACCAAAGTGTGAATTATCGGGTGTTTTTACTCGATTCTCCGCAACGCGTGGTGGTTGATTTGGCCGATTCGAATATTTACAATCTATATACAAAAGCTAAAAATCAGGTGGTAGCCGGAACGCGGGTTGGTAAAATGCAGGGTAATGACAAACGCGTGGTGATGGACTTGGCGCGTCCGGCAACGGTAACGAAGGCGTTCCAAATTCCGGCGCAAGAAGGCAAACCGTGGCGTTTGGTGATTGATTTGAAAATGACTTCGTCCGGACAGTTTAAAAGCAAAATAGGCAACCAATATGCCTTAACTAACAGTAAAACATTTTCTCCACAAGAAGAAACTGCACCTCAAGAAACAAAACATTGGTGGTCTTCGGAGCCAAAAGCCAATGAAAATACAAATAAACCGGTGAATCGCAAACGCATTATTGTGCTGGATCCCGGGCATGGCGGTAAAGACCCCGGAGCTATTGGCAGAACCTATAAAACTTACGAAAAAAATATTACATTGGCAATGGGCAAAGAGCTGCAAAAAGTTTTGCGAAACAAAGGGTATGTGGTGTATTTGACGCGTGATACCGATATTTTTATTCCGCTTCGTCAACGCATTAAAATTGCTCAAAGATACAAGGCTAATTTATTTATGTCGATTCATGCCGACAGTGCGGCAAACCGTAATGCGACAGGGTTGTCGGTATATACACTATCCGACACGGCTTCGGATAAAGAAGCTGCGGCATTGGCCGAGCGCGAAAACAAAGCCGATATTATCGGTGGCATTGATTTAGGCGGTAACAGTAAGGAAGTTAACGATATTTTGATTTCTCTGTCGCAAACCGATACGCGCAATAAATCTTCCAAATATGCAACCTATTTGGTAGGGGAAATGGCAAAGTGCACAAAATTAGTGAAAAACACGCATCGTTTTGCCGGTTTTGCTGTTTTGAAAGCGCCGGATATTCCATCTGTTTTGTTGGAAATGGGCTATCTTTCAAATCGTACCGAAGAATCTAACCTGCGTCAGCAATCATATCGCAACAAATTGGCGCAAGCGGCGGCAAAAGCCATTGATCGATATTTTCAGGATCCGGAAATAGCGTCTAACTTTTAAGATATTTTTATTGCAATTTTTTGAGATTGTAATACATTGCTTGCAAATGAACTGATTTTTTTCGAGAGACTGAATGTTAAGATTCTTATCCTATATAGCCAGTATGGCTTTGTTTTTGTTTGTTATTCTGATTGTGGCTGTCACATACGGAATTACTAAAATAAACATCACAATTCCGGATTATCACCAATTGGAAAATTATGAACCGCCGGTGACAACACGTTTGTTTGCCGGTGACGGACAGGTAATGATGGAATATGCCGCGGAAAAACGCTTGTTTGTGCCAATTGAAAAAATTCCCGAGTTGTTGAAAAACGCTTTTATTGCCGCCGAAGA
>OMQE01000016.1 GCA_900313155.1 uncultured Rhodospirillaceae bacterium
AACGCGCGCTTGAAATTGCTGCGGCGGGCGGACATAATTTGTTGATGGTCGGTACTCCCGGCGCCGGTAAATCTATGCTGGCGGCGCGGATGGTAACCATTTTACCGCCGCTGACCACCGAAGAAGCCCTTGAAACATGTATGATTCATTCTGTTGCCGGCGAACTGAAAGACGGTGAAATCAGTTTTGATCGTCCGTATCGCGACCCGCATCATAACGCTTCAACACCGGCGCTTATCGGTGGTGGTCGCAAGGGAATTCCGGGTGAAATTTCGCTTGCTCATAACGGTGTTTTGTTTCTTGATGAGCTGCCGGAATTTAATCGTGCCACGCTAGAGGCCTTACGCCAACCGCTTGAAACCGGCTATGTTTCTATTTCACGCGTTAATTGTCACACCCAATATCCGGCAAATTTTCAGCTGATTGCAGCGATGAACCCTTGTCGATGCGGCTATTTGGGTATTGACGGACAAGAATGTACACGCGCGCCGAAATGCGCCGAAGAATATCAGGCTCGTATTTCCGGCCCGCTAATGGACAGGTTTGATATGCACATTCAGGTTCCGCCGGTCAGTCCGTGGGACATGTCGGAAATTAAAACCGGAGAAAGTTCGGCACAAATCCGCCGGCGTGTTGTGGCGGCGCGCCAAATTCAGCGTGAACGTTTCATTAAATTAGGATATCCTGATTTATATACCAATTCTCAATTGCGAGGTGATGCTTTGGATAAGGTTACCGCGCTTGACGAGGAATCAAAAAAATTATTAGTTGCTTTTGCCGATAAAATGAAACTTTCGGCTAGAGCTTATCATCGCACTTTAAAGCTCGCAAGAACAATTGCGGACTTGCAAAATGAAAAAAATGTGTCTAAAATGCACATAGCGGAGGCGTTGTCATACAGATATGTTATGCCGTCCAAACAGGTTTAGGAGAAATTATATGAATACACAAAAACACATATTATACGTATTAGCTGCTTTGTTGGGCAGTAGCGCTGTTGCCGGTTTGGCAGGTGCTGAGGGATATTATGCACCAAACGGTGCTTATCGTGATGGTACGAGCTATACCCAAAAGTTAGCTGGCCCGCGCGCTTCTGCGCCGGCAAATGTTCCGCAAATTCAAACGTTGCCGGCCGGTGTTGTGGCTTATGAAACGGTTCCGTATCAGCCTCAATATGGCATGGCGCCAATGGCAATGCCTGAGCAAACAGCGCAACAAGCACCTGAACCAAAGGAAGACCGCGACGGTAGTTTGTTTGGTGGCAGACCATGTGTCAATTGCTCAAAAGACGGTAGCTTGTTTGGCGGTGATCCTTGTGTTAAATGTACGAAAGACGGCAGTTTGTTCCCCGGACCTTGCAAAAAGTGCCAAGAACGCCGTGTAGAATATATCCAAACACCGCTTATCAAAAATTATGTTGCTTATCAGCCGGCAATTTATGCTGCTATGCAACATGATTGTTGTGCATTAGCACCTTTGGCTCTGGACCATGTTGATTTCCGCATTAAAAATAATGGCATAGACGGTCCATACAGCAGCCGTTTGGGCAATTATCGTTTCCGTATTTTCGGTTGCCGCCGCTTCAATAAAGAAGCTAACCTAAATAGTGGCCGCATTATGGAAAAGAACATTAAATTTGCTTCGGTCTTTGAAGAAGTTACCGGAGATTGCTATAAAGTTTTACCAATGCCGAAAGATTTATGCTTGCAAACCGTTCCGACCGAATTACCGGAATATGTGTTAACGGCAGAAATTACCGACTATTTTATGAATGTTTGTGATGAATATGATTGGGATGCAGCCTCAAAACGCGACCAACGCAACGGCACTTCAGAAATTACCGTTGTATGGCGTTTGATGGATTTAACCAAAACTCATGTCTATTGGAAGGGTGAAAGTACCGGTTATGGCGAACTTTACCAAGGTGAGGTTAACGGCGAAGTCAAACTGATTGAACGTGCTTTTGCCGATGCCGTAAGCAACTTGCGTGCATTACCTGGTTTTGAAGACCAACTGGCGATGCGTGTTGATCCGATCTCTTTGGCTGCTCAACGCTATGCTCTGATTGAAGAAGAACGCGCTATCAACCCGATGAAATGCGGCTATTTAAAACAATATGAGTGTGTTAAAAACTGTGAAATCAGCCGCCCTGGTGTTAATATTTCTCAATGTCAACCAACATGCGGTTGTCAAACACCTGTCCCTGCACCGGTTATTGAAACAGGCGCCGTTGTAGATGTTTGCATTGATGAAAATGGTAATGTTCGAGAAGACGGTCAATGCCAAGTTGTTGATGATACGTGGATTGATACCGGTGATGTTACAGCTTTGGAAAATTTGTGTGTTGTAACGGCTAACCCATGCCAAAACTTAACGCCGGAAACGGTTTATCGTATGCGTTCATCGGTTGTTCAAATAGACAGCCCGAATGGTCGTAAAGGCGCCGGACTTCTGATTTCAGATCGTTTTGTATTAACTTCAGGTGACTTGATTGATCCAAACAGCAACACGTATCAAGTCAAAACCGTTCAAAACGTGATATTGGGTGCTCGCGCTGTTCGTGTTAATCCGAGCAAGAACACCGCTTTACTGATGCTTGACCAACCGACGAATTATACACCGTTGGCTTTAGATTTGAACTTGCCAGAAGTCGGTCGCAACGGTTACTTGACCTTAGGCTTGTTGGATGTTAAAGACTTCAAAGACGGCGAAAACTATTTAGAAAACAGTGCGCGCATTGAAGGCTATCGCTATACTGAAGAAAAGGGTGCCGAAATTATGGCTAACACATTTGTTCAGAATGTGACGGTTGGCGGTGCTTTGTTCTACAAAAACTGCACTGTCAGCGGTATGGCACATTCAGGCATTCGCACTAACGATGGTTTAGATTCGTTTATTCCGACAGAAACGGCTTTGCGTAGCTTGGGTATTTGTATCTGCGGACAAGAATACGTAGAAGAAAGCCCATGGCAACAAACCGTCTATAAACCGGTCACAGAGCAAATTAAGGTTATTCAGAAAGCGCCTGAAGAAATGCCTGTGAAAGAACGTAAATAACGCAACTGACGGCCCCCGTTCAAGGGGGCCTTTGTTCCAGATGAAAGGGATATTTTATGTATAAACAACAGCAATTCGGTCGTTCCATGATAGAAATGCTCGGTGTGTTGGCTATTATTGGGGTTTTGTCGGTAGGTGGTTTTGGAATTGTGGCAAAGGCGCTGAACAACCAACGTTACACGCAAATTATGTCAAATACAGCCGAATTAGCGGCTTCTGCCAAAAAAATGTCATGCCAATTTTTAGATGACGGCGGCTATTCCGATTATGGTTTATTTTTATATAAATCAAACAAATATCCAAATAATTTGACATACATCACATCAGGTAACAATGCCGGCTCGTATAGAGGTGTTTTAGATGTTACTTATAAGGTTGAGACAGGAAGTAACGGCGCCAGTTCATTCAAGATAACCTTAAAAGGCGTTCCAACGGATTTATGTATGCGTATGGCAAGCGATAACTGGGGAACCGTTCGTTCAACCGGTTTTAAGGAACTGACTGTTGGTGATAAGACTGCACACCATCTTGATATGTCTGAAGCTTCTTCGGCTTGTATAATCGGTGACAATACGATTACCTTATCATACATCGGCTGTCGTCAGGGAATGTAGAAGAAAGGGAGAATATAAAATGAATCAAAAATATATGCAAAATGGTCGTTCTATGATAGAAATGCTTGGCGTTTTAGCCATTATAGGTATTTTGACCGTCGGAGGTTTTAATTTGGTGATGAAGGCTCAAACTCATCAGCGCCTGAACGAAGTTACCGATAATTTAACCACCTTGGCGCGTAAGGTTCGTGTTGTTGCGCGAGATTATACCGGCAATGCCGGCAGTTTGAACAGCTATGTCAACAACGGACGTGCTTTTCCCGATAGCTTGGAATATGATGCTTCAAAAGGCTTTACTGATCG
The DNA here is from genome assembly GCA_900313155.1 of uncultured Rhodospirillaceae bacterium. Lineage (GTDB taxonomy): Bacteria > Pseudomonadota > Alphaproteobacteria > RF32 > CAG-239 > RUG410. The sequence goes on from OMQE01000016.1 coordinate 3,975, forward strand.
CAATGATATTGCGTATGATGTTTACTATGCCGGAGAGGGCGGACCGGTTTTATTTGTAATCGGTGTTTCCGGTCTGACAACAGAAATGTGTATGAATATGGTTAATGCGCACTATGGCAACCGTTCGACCAGTGGTTTTGTCGGTATGTCTATCGGTAGTAGCAATTCCGCTTCTGCCGCATCTGACATCAAAACAGGTACAGGAAGCAATGTTGCTGTTCCACCGGCAACCATAACTCTGGATAAAGCGGCAACACTATGCACCGACGGTGTATCTATGCACTTTGCATTCAGATAATTTACGATACAAATTTCCACATCGAAGGGATAAAATTTAACAAGCTGTTGCAAAAACAAAACTTTTTGTTATGATAAATTTCGTTAAATAACAAAAGGGAAGGTTGTTATGTTTTCAGAAAAGTGGAATTATCGTTTTATGGAATTAGCGGAATTGGTTGCCACTTGGTCAAAAGATCCGTCAACTAAGACCGGTGCTGTTGTTGTGGGACCGGATAAGGAAATTCGCGCAACGGGTTATAACGGTCTGGTGCGCGGTGTAAATGATAATGTGTCAGAGCGTATGGAACGCCCGACGAAATACGACTTTTTTGAACATGCCGAACGTAATGCTATTTTCAACGCTTGTCTAACCGGTACGCAATTGAAGGGGTGCACTATTTTCTGCACGTTAACGCCTTGCACCGATTGCGCTCGTGCCATTATTCAAGCCGGCATCAAAGAAGTTGTAACCTACGAATATGAGCTGAGCGATAATGACCCGAAAAACACTTGGCGCGACAAGCTGAACTATTCGGCAGAAATGTTTGCCGAAGCCGGTGTGAACTATATTGCACTACCGAAAAAATAGAACTTTATTGATAACATTTGCACTAAAATAAATACGTTTTTGGGACTTTAAATTCAATCAACAAAGTATATATAACTGGCAATTGCCGGTTGGTATATAGTTTTAGGAGATTTAGGAATGAAAATTCTCATTGCGGACGATCATGCACTATTCAGGGACGGTTTGGCACTTCGCTTGGAGCAAATAGCGCCCGAAGCGGTGATTTTACAGGCCTCAAACTACGCACAAATATTCAAATTTATCAAGTCGGACAGCGATATTTCCATTATTATATTAGATATTGAAATGCAAGATATGCCATGGATGGAAGCCTTGCAGGAAATGCATAAGCTTTTGCCTAAAACGGCCATAGTGGTTGTTTCAGCATCGGAAGACGGCAGAACGATTCGCTCGGTGATGTCCACCGGCGTGAAGGGCTATATTCCCAAGCGTTCCGATATCAAAGTTTTTGATAATGCCCTGAAACTGATTTTAGATGGCGGCACCTATGTTCCTCCGGTTTTGATTAACAATCCGCCCATCAACAATTTAAGCACCAAAAGTACCGGCCTGAAAACATTGACTAATCGCCAATCTCAGGTATTGGATTTAATTGCTCAAGGCAAATCAAACAAGCAAATTGCTTACGATATGGGGGTTTCGGAATCTACTGTTAAATTACATATTAACGCGCTTTTGCGTTCGCTTCATGTCAGCAACCGCACGCAAGCAGTGGTAACGGCGCAAAAATTGGGTATTATTTAGTCAAACTTTTCAAGCAGATTTAACGAAAAATTAGATATTTTTATATATCTTAAAGTCAAATCTGTTTGAGGAGTAAAACAAAATGAAAAAATATTTCTTGTGCGCTCTGGGCGCTTTGGTTGTTTCTGCCGGTTCGGCAAAGGCCGGTGAATATATGCCTTATGTTGGTTTTGACTATGTTAATATGACACCGAATATCGGCGATAATTATCCGGATAATTACGATGTCGGTAACATCAACGCTGGTGTTAAACTGCCGGAATTAGGTTCGCTGGAGTTGTTTGCCGAACGTTCTATGCGTGAAAAGAAAAGCGGTAGCGCCGGTATATCTCGCGGTCGGTTATATGGTTATGGTGCCGATGTTTTGATTAACGGATGGAATTTTAGCGAAGGTGCTATTTTAGGTTCGGTCGGCTATGGTCGTATTTCTACCAAATTAAAGCAGAACGGTCACACTGAAAGAGATACGGCAAATGCTTTGCGTTTGGGTATGGGCGGTGAGCTGAACCCTACGCCGGAATGGGGCTTGCGTGCCATGTTCCGTTATTCTCTTGCTAAAGGTGGTGATTTTGCCAATGCTAAAGAGTTTAGTTTGGGTGCCAGATACTATTTCTATTAAAACATAAAACACATAAACAAGGAAAAACGCTTTGCCGGCAAAAGGACAGGGCGTTTTTTTGTGCTATTTCCTTTCAATACTCCTATTTAGAGCCGGAAGGATAAGAATATAATTTTGGTGCAAATTTGCGTCATAGAGTGCGCCGGCTTAGTCTTCAAAACCGACAACGGCGCGACGTCCCACCCTATCCGGCGGTGTCACAACACCTTCGTCTTCCATGCGTTCTATCAGCATGGCGGCACGGTTGTAGCCCAAACGTAATTTACGTTGAATATAACTGGTTGAGGCCTTTTTATCGGTACGAACAATTTCAACGGCCTGACGATAAAGCTCGTCATCACTATCTCCGCCTGCGCCCATTTCACCCTTATCAAACACCGGTGTATCTTTGCTGTTCAGTTCGCCCTCGGTCACTGTGGTCACATATTGCGGCTCGCCTTGAGATTTAACAAATTCAACTACCCCTTCAACTTCTTCATCTTTAACAAAACAGCCGTGAACACGCACCGGACGCATACCTGACGGCATATAAAGCATATCACCCATACCAAGGAGTTGTTCGGCGCCTTGCTCGCCTAAAATGGTGCGGCTGTCAATTTTTGTTGTTACATGGAAGCTGATACGGCTTGGGAAGTTAGACTTAATGGTACCGGTAATTACATCAACAGACGGACGTTGGGTTGACATAATCAGGTGAATACCGGCGGCACGAGCCATTTGTGCCAAGCGCTGAATGGCGGCTTCCACCTCTTTTCCGGCAACCAACATCAAATCGGCCATTTCATCTACCACAATCACAATATATGGCATTGGAGAAGTATCAATAATTTGTTCTTCATAAATCGGCTTACCTGTTTCTTTATCAAAGCCGGTTTGTATGGTCTTTTTCATTTCTTTGCCGGACTTAACCATATCGGCCACTTTTTGGTTATAGCCGGCAATATTACGCACATTTATCAAAGCCATTGCGCGATAGCGGTCTTCCATTTCGCGCACGGCCCATTTTAACCCAACCACTGCCTTAGCCGGATCGGTAATCACCGGCGTCAGCAAATGCGGAATACCGTTATACATTGAAAATTCCAGTTGTTTCGGGTCAATCATAATAAATTTGCATTGTTCCGGTGTCATTCGATACAACAGCGACAAAATCATTGAATTGACACCAACCGACTTACCCGAACCGGTTGTACCTGCAACCAACAAGTGCGGCATTTTGGCCAAATCGGCATAAACATGCTGACCACCAATATCTTTACCTAAGGCGACATTTAAAATATTTTTGCTGTTTTTAAATGTTTCGTCCTCAAATAGTTCGCGCAACCAAACTGTTTCGCGTTTGGCATTCGGTAATTCAATACCGATTGTATTCGCACCGGTTACGACCGCCATACGCACAGAAGCCACAGCCATAGAGCGTGCAATATCGTCCGAAAGGCCTATAACACGTGCTGTTCTGGTGCCCGGAGCCGGCTCAAGTTCATACAAAGTTACCACTGGTCCGGGGCGAACTTTGACAATTTTGCCGTGAATACCAAAATCATTCAAAACAGTTTCCAGTTTTACAGCATTTGCTTTCAATGTTGCCTCATCATAAACAACGGTCTTATTTTGCGGAACAGATAGCAAATTGATATCCGGCAAAATATATGTCTGATTTTCTTTTTTAGGCTGTGAAATTGTTTTTTCTGCCGAAGTTTGCGATGCTACAACCGTTTTTGCCGGTGCCGGATTTTTTTGTTTGGACGCAACAGCATGACCTTCTGTTTGATAGATTTCTTGCGGCGAAATTTTCTTACTCGGCTTTTTGACGTTTTGGTTTGCAATATCTCCTTCGGCAACAAAGTCAAAAGTCGGATTAAAGCTGTTAGCCGATTTAGGATTTGTCGGTGTCAGTTCCGGTGTGTTTTGAGTTGCGTTTGCCGAAGTTGATGCAGACGCGATTGATATGGAAGTCGCCGCTTGTGGAATTTCTATGGCAGGACCAACACCTTGTGTTACCATTTGCGGCGCAGGCGCGTTTGTTTCGCTAACAGCTCCATGCTCAAAGGCCGGCTCTTGCCGAATGCGCAATTTAGGCGCGCTCATATCCGGCATTTTGGAGCGTAAATAGCTCGGATTAAGTTCTTTAAATTCGGCAAAATCGCGAATTTTTGCAACTTTTTTGCCACCGCTGACCAGTTTTTGCCATACCCAACGGCAACAGGCGCATATTTTAGCCACAAACGCCAACCACAATTTAAAAGTGATACCGGCTGAAAAATTAAATGACAAGACAGCCACAAACAAAATAATCCCCTCAAGCAACAAGGTATTATATGGCATATTAAGCTGATTGATGGCAGTGTTGAGCGGACGGCTCAGCGAACGACTCCATTCACCCGCCAAATTTGGGACATCAAAGCCTCCCAAATAGCCTCGGCATGTTAAATCTAAAAAACAAGCCAAACATAACATGCCGACAAACCAAGCAAAAATGCGGGTTTTCCATTCGGCAAACGCGTGATATCGCAAAAGCGCATATCCCCAAAAAAACGGCACAAATAAAAAGATAATCAAAGCCAAACCGAACGACTGAAAAATAAAGTCAGCGCTGTATGAACCAAAAGTGCCCAAAACATTTTGCACGGTATCATTGGTAACTTTGTTGAACGATTCGTCACCGGCGTGGTAGCTCAAAAGGCTGATAAACCACAAAATCGGCAGCACAATAAACCCAATGCCGAAACCTATGCACAAACAAACTTGCCACCACGTTTTTTTTTGTTCTTTCTTTATTTTTTTCTTGGCCATTATCTTCCTCGGAAACTTATCATTATAAACATGAGCATATTACATAAAAATGTTCAAAAATTTGTTAATTTCGGCGGTGTCTTTGTTAATAAAAAAGAAGAGGTTACTTGACATTTTGGCACAATGGTTTATACACTTGCGAAAAGTGGAGGATATATTCAAGATGAAATATGCTTTTGTGTTTCCGGGACAAGGCTCACAATTTGTGGGTATGGGCAAGGAACTGGCTGAAAATTTTGGCGCCGCACGTGATGTATTCAATGAAGTAAATGAGGCGCTCGGACAAGATTTATATAAAATCATGACCGAAGGTCCTGATGTGGAATTGACAATGACGGCCAATACCCAACCGGCGTTGATGGCTTTTTCAATGGCTGTAGTGCGTATTTTGGAAAAAGAGTTTGGTATTTGCCTTAAAGACAAAGCCGCATTTGTAGCCGGACATTCGCTAGGAGAATATTCTGCCGCATGTGCTGCCGGTGTGTTTTCTTTAGCCGATACGGCAAAATTGTTACGTTTGCGCGGACAAGCCATGCAAAATGCGGTGCCGTTCGGCGTGGGCGGTATGGCGGCTGTTTTGGGGTTATCATATAAAGATGTGGGCGCATTGGTGGAAGCATGTTCCAACGGCAAAGATATTTGTGTGGCCGCTAATGATAATTCCGATGGACAAGTTGTGCTTTCGGGAGCCATGACAGCCATTGACCGTGCCGTAGAAATTGCACCGGAATTTGGGGCTCGTAAATGTGTCAAACTGGCAGTCAGCGCACCGTTCCACAGCCCATATATGGCGCCGGCTGCCGATGTGATGGCGCGGGCATTTATGGAAGTGAAGGCGAATGATGCACAAATCAAGTTGATATCCAATGTGTTGGCCGAACCGCTGACCGACCATCGGGAAATTATTAAACAACTAATAGCGCAAGTGACGGGAACCGTTCGCTGGCGCGAAACAATGAACTTTATGCACGAGCAAAATGTAACCGATTTGGCGGAGCTGGGTGCCGGAAAGGTGCTTTCGGGGATTGCCAAACGCAGTTACAAAGACATTAACTCTTTTTCTGTCGGTTCTGTCGCCGAAATTGAAGAACTGGCAAAAAATTTATAATGAAAGGAAAAACATATGTTTAGATTAGATGGTAAAGTTGCTTTGATTACCGGCGCTGCCGGTGGCTTGGGACACAAAATTGCTCATACCTTGCATGGCCAAGGCGCAGTTCTGGCTTTGACTGATATGAACGCTGAACGTTTGCAAGCTCTGAAGGAAGAATTAGGCAGTAATGCCGAATGTTTTGTGGCAAATTTGACCGACGCTGAAGCCGTTAAAAATTTGGTGGCGGAAGTTGAAGAAAAAATGGGACGTATTGATATTTTAGTCAACAACGCCGGCTTAACCCGCGACAATTTGTTTATGCGTATGAGCGACGAAGACTGGCAATTGGTATTAGATGTTAACCTTTCAGCAGGTTTCAAGTTGGCTCGTGCGGCTGTTCGCGGTATGATTAAACGTCGTTTTGGGCGTATTATCGGTATTGCTTCGGTGGTTGGCGTTATGGGTAATCCGGGGCAAGCCAACTATTCTGCATCTAAAGCCGGTATGATTGCCATGAACAAATGTTTGGCTCAAGAAGTTGGTTCACGTGGGGTAACGGTGAACTCTATTGCGCCGGGCTTTATCAGAACACCGATGACCGATGTATTACCGGAAGATGTCAAAGCAGCATTGCTTGCAAAAATTCCGGAACAGAAATTGGGCGAAGCGCAAGATATTGCTAATGTTGTGGCGTTCTTGGCATCTGATGAAGCGCAATACATTACGGGACAGACTATTCATGTTAATGGCGGTATGGCCATGATTTAAAAATTCGTATAGCTGGTAACTGCTTGAGGTTTTTCTCCTCGTGTACTATTTATGTACACGTCGTCGAAAAACCTCTTCGCATTTACGCAAGCTCTCCGAATTTTTAGTTGCTGCATTTATTTGTGTACACGTCGCAAAAATTTCCCTTCGTATTAACCTAATTCTCCGAATTTTTAGTTACCGTTTTTTGTGT
>OMQE01000149.1 GCA_900313155.1 uncultured Rhodospirillaceae bacterium
GACGGCTTCTCTGATTTCAATGTTTGCACCATCATAAGTGCCAATGGTTAAAGCTCCGTTGAGTGCAAATTTCATATTACTGGTTCCAGAGGCTTCAAAGCCGGCGGTTGAAACCTGACAGCTTAAATCTGCGGCCGGAATCAAATATTCCGCTACTGAAACTTTATAGTCCGGAATAAATACCACTTTCAAAAATTTATTGGCATTTTCGTCGTTGTTGATAACGTCTGCCACATTGTTAATCAGCTTAATAACCAATTTTGCAAATGTATATGAAGGCGCGGCTTTGCCGGCAAAAATATATGTTTTCGGTGTTATCGGGTGCTTGTTGTCGCGAACAATGGCCAAATATTCACCGATAACCTGCAAAATAGTCATCAGCTGTCGTTTGTACTCGTGAATGCGTTTGGCGTGCACAATATACATGCTGTTCTTGTCGATCATAACTTTTGTGGCTTTGTAAATATTTTGCACAATACGCTTTTTATTATCACGCTTAACTTGGCGGAATTGTTCAATAAATTTCGGGTCATCGGCATATTTTTGCAAATCGCGCAACAAATCCAAATTTGTTATCCAATCTGTTCCTATTTTGTCGCGAATCAGTGTTGCCAAAGCATTGTTGGCATGCACAAGCCAACGCCGTGGTGTTACACCGTTGGTCACGTTAATAAATTTTTCCGGCCACAATTCATAAAATTCAGGCACCAAAGAATGTTTAACCAATTCGGTATGCAGTTTTGCCACCCCATTGACCGAAAAAGAACCGACAATGGAAAGGTTGGCCATTCGAATGACCTGATTATCGCCTTCGCCATCTACAATAGAAACGCGTCCGAGTTTGTAGGCATCTTCGCCGAAACGACTGCGGGCAAATTCCATAAAGCGACGGTTAATTTCATAAATAATTTGCAAATGTCGCGGCAAAATTCGCCCAATAATGGAACTATTCCATTTTTCAAGCGCTTCCGGCAAAAGGGTGTGGTTGGTATAGGCAAATACTTTGGTCACAATGTTCCACGAATCGTCCCATTCTTGACCATAAACATCTATGAGTTGGCGCATCATTTCAACAATGGCCAGCGCCGGATGGGTATCGTTAAGCTGAATAGCCACCTCATTCGGCAGTTCGTTGAAGTCGTTGTGCTTTTCCAAAAAGCGGCGCATAATATCCTGAATAGCGCATGAAACAAAGAAGTATTGTTGCGTCAGGCGCAGTGTTCTGCCGGATTGGATATTATCTGACGGATATAAAACCTTGGAAATTGTTTCGGTTTTGATTTTGTCACGCACGGCTTCCATATAGCCACCGCTGTTGAACACGTTGATGTCGAGTTCGTCGTCGGTTTTAGCCGAAAAAAGGCGTAAATAGTTCACCGACTTGCCATTGAAACCGACAATTGGAAAATCGTATGGCACACCATAGAGCGTATGTGTATCAACCCAAGTATAACCGATTGTGCCGTTTGGTTTATGATACATTTCCACGTGTCCGCCAATAGGAATTTCAACCGTGCGGTCATAGCGTGCAAATTGCCATGGTGAATTTTCTTGCAACCAGCTATCGGCTTGTTCAACTTGGTACCCGTTTTCAAATTTTTGCTTGAATAGGCCAAATTGATAGTTGATACCATAACCAAACCCCGGCAAGCCCAATGATGCCATCGAATCCAAATAATCTGCCGCCAAACGGCCCAAACCGCCATTACCCAGCGCCGGATCATATTCGGCATCAAAAATATCTTGCAACGAAATATCCGGCCAACCATCAATTTTGATATCTTTTAAGGCATCATACAAACCTAAATTGTATAAGTTATTTTCGAGCGAACGACCAATTAGATATTCAATTGAAAGATAATACACGCGTTTGGTCCCAACTTTGTTATAGCGGGCAATTGTATCATACATTTTATCCATGGCAAATTCGCGTACAGCCAAAGCTATGACCGTAAAAGCTTCTTCTTTGGTTAGCTCGCAGGTGCGTTTGCCGATAAAATATTTTGTATAGTGCTCAATTGCCAATTTTAAGCGGGCAATTTCAATTTCGCTCAAAGCGCTAGATGTCTTTTTCACCTCAAATTCTCCTTAAACATACCTTTTTATACCAATTACCGAAAGACTATGCAAAATTCATTGAAAATTATTTAACAATATAGCAATTTTATTTTTAAAATGAACGGGTTTTGTTGCATAAATTTGTTTTATGATTTGCATTTTCAATAAATTAACGCTATAAAATGCGCAGCAGAATAATAGCAGATGGTGAAAAGAGATGAATAAAAAGTTTTTATTGGCGTTATCGCCGGTTTTGTTTTTAGGATTGAATGCTCATGCCGAAACAATTTTTGAGGCAATGAGTTCGGCGTATAATACCAACCCGACATTGCATGGTGAGCGTGCGGCAAGCGGCGCGGTTAATGAAGATGCGGCGGCGGCTCGTTCCGGTTTTCGTCCAACCGTAGCTTTGCAAGGTTCATACGTTGACAGCCACGCTAAAGCTTCGCACAAACCAACCGTTGACAGTTATAGCAAAAGATACGGCGGTGCGGTGGTGCAACCGTTGTTCAATGGTTTTTCAACTTATAATTCGGTCAAAGCTGCCGATAATGCCGCCAAAGCGGAATTGAACAATTTGTATAGTGTTGAACAAGACATATTGCTGGCGGCATCTACCGCCTATTTAGATGTGGTGCGCGACGAGGCCATTGTTAAATTGCAGAAAAACAACGAAAAACTTTTGAAAAAACAGCTCGATGAAACCTTGGCTCGTTTTGATGTGGGGGAAGTTACCCGCACAGATGTGGCGCAATCGCGTGCCAGCTATGCCCAAGCTCGTTCCGAAGTGGTTTCGGCAGAGGGGAATTTAGCCATTTCACGTGCCAATTATGAAGATATTGTGGGGCATCAGCCGACAGCAGTTGCATTTCCTGAAAATTTGGCTCAGCGTTTTCCGACCAATTTTGCCGATGCTTTGCGTTATGCTCAAGAAAATAATTATGCATTGCGGGCGGCAAAAAAGGCCTTGAAAGCGGCCGAATATAATGTGAACAGCAAAACAGGCGGTTTGTTGCCGGAAATTTCGTTCACCGCTTCTAATTTTAAGCGTGAGGGCTCAACAGGGGCATTGCAAAATACAAATGGTCGCAGTACCGAATATACGGTGGACATGAGCGTGCCTTTGTATACGGCCGGTGCCACTCGTTCGGCTATTCGCAAGAGCAAATATCAACGTTGGCAGGCCGAGGAAGATTTGCGCGCCGCCCAAGACGGGGTTAAACTGGGTGTGACCAGCGGTTGGGAGATGATGGAAACCAC
>OMQE01000079.1 GCA_900313155.1 uncultured Rhodospirillaceae bacterium
GGAATAAAAGTTCGACAATCGGTTCTGCAAAAACTATCAATAAAATCGCCGCCGGAAAGGCCAACAATAAGCCATATTCAACTGCTTTGTTTTGTGTCTCTCGCGCTTCATCAATATTACCGGCTTTAAGAGATTTTGATAAAAGAGGAAGTAATGCCACACTGATAGCGGCTCCCACTACTCCGAGCGGTAATTGTTGCAACCTGTTCGCATAATATAGCCATGAAATAGCGCCGGTGCCGACAAGCGATACTAAAATGGTATCTACCGCCATGTTAATCTGATATATGCCGGCTCCAACTACTCCCGGCGCGATTCGTTTAAACAAGGTTTTAATTTCCGGATTGCGCATAATTTTGCCAATATGCAAATAAGGGTGGATTCTGATATCTATTCGTTTCAGAAAATATGCCAGCCACAACACTTCTAAAACACCTGCAACCGTAATACCCAGAGCAATTCCGTGTGCGGCTGTGGGCATAAACGGCACAAAGGCAAAAGCGGCGAAAATCATGGTCAAATTCAAGATAATCGGTGCGGCGGCCGGTGCGGCAAATTTTTCAAACGAGTTCAAAATGCCGCCCTGAAATGAAACAATAGCAATCAGCAACAAAAACGGAAAAGTGATTCGGCATAATTCGACTGCCAGCTCAATTTTACCAGCATCGCTATGGAACCCCGGCGCCAAAACCGTAACCACATACGGCATCAACAGCTCAAATAAAATAACAAACAGGCCGACAATTAAGGTCAATACCGCCATTGCTTGCGCCGCAAAAAATATGGAGCGCTTCTTGCCTTCGGCAACCAATTTTTGTGAAAACAGGGGCACAAAGGCGCTGGTGAAGGCACCTTCGGCAAAAAGACTGCGAAACAAATTAGGTAGTTTGAATGCCACCACAAAGGCGTCTGCCATAGCACCGGCGCCCAAAAAATTTGCCAATACCATATCGCGCAAAAAGCCGGTAACACGGCTGACCAGAGTTAACCCGCCAAATGTGGCAACAGATTTAAATAGTGACATTTTAGTCCTTTCGTTTATGTACTTCAGTTATTTTTTACAATAATAATTTATCAAACTTCAGATTGCCTTATTCTATGTCCAAATAAACAAAAAAAGTCTTAAGAGTGTTGTTGAATTTTGCACAAAATTTATTATTTTTTTCAAAAAAAGATACTTGACAAAAGATTTTTTTCGTGTTAAGGTTAGACAAAAGAAATGAAAAATTGAAGGAGATTTTGAAATGACTGAAAATAATAGCAAGGCTGTTGAAATTGCCTTAAATCGAGTGGAAGAGGCTAAGAAGCGTCGCACACGTATGAACGAAGGTACTAAAGCTGAACAGGTTTCTCACGCTGAAGGCGCTCATGAGGTTCGTCCGGCTGGCAGTAAGGCAATTGTCAAGACTTTAGTTTTCAATAAGGAAGATGAAAACCATGTTGTGGATGGCGCTAAAGCAGACAGCATTCGAATTACGGACGTTCAATTGAAGCACTTTGATAAGAGGTCTAAAAACGAATTTTTAGATTATACTCTCAAAGCACTCAATGCTGCTAAATTGACAAGAAAAAGAAATTCGCAAGTTAACGTCGGTTAGTAGAATTAAAAATCAAACACCTCCTTGGAACTCCTCCTTTACGGGGGAGTTTTCTGTTGTAATTATAGCTCAAACAACACACCTGCCACCGCGCCAATGGCAATATATAAAATGGGGAATTTTGGCTTTAAACAAGAGATTGCAAGCATAATACCGGCTAAAAGTTGGGTTCGCCATTCGGTTAAAGATAATTTTCCGATTTGCCAACCGGCATACAAAATAAGTGCAATAGCTACCGGCCTAACACCGTATAAAACAGATTGGAATAGCTGATGCTCCTTATATTTGAATATGTATTGGCTGGAAAACAATAAAATTAAAAATGCCGGCAAAGATAACCCCAGTGTTGCCACAATTCCGCCGAAAATACCACCTGTTTTATAACCGGAAAATGTTGCCATATTGATACCAATGGTCCCCGGTGTAATTTCCGATATGGCAATCATATCAGTCAATTCATCAACAGAAAACCAATGATATGCTTGACTTAATTCAATTAAAAATGGAATGGTTACCAATCCGCCGCCAACCGCTACAAGACCGATAACAAAAAATTCGTAAAACAAAAGAGCGTAAATCATTTTTTTTCTCGCTTACCGGAAAATATTTTGGGGCATAAAAGGCCTAAAACGCAGCCATATAAAATTATTACAATGGGCGAAAGCGAAAAACATACCAACAACAAAAACGAAGACCCAAAAATAAAGCGCCCAAGATTTTCGCGCACATTTTGCCGCAGCATACTCAAACTGATATAAACAATAAGCGCCACAACAGCGGCACGAACGCCATTAAAGGCATGTTCTGCCAATGGAAAATGCACAAAATTTTGCAAAAACATGGCAAAAATCGTGATAACAATCACAGATGGCAACGTTACCGCAACTGTTGCCACCGTGGCGCCAATTTTTTGCCGAATATGATAACCGATCAGTGTGGCAACGTTAATGGCTATAATCCCCGGTGTGCATTGGGCAATTGCGTAATAATCAAGAAAATCTTTATCCGAAAGCCAGTTCTTTTTGCGGACAATTTCGTCTTCAAACCAAGCAATCATGACGCCGCCGCCACCAAATGTCAGTCCACCGATTTTAAAAAACGTCAAAAATATTTGCCACAGACTCGGAATCATCTATTTCCGTGCCTCATAAACGGCAAATTTTTGTTTGAGA
>OMQE01000084.1 GCA_900313155.1 uncultured Rhodospirillaceae bacterium
ATGGGGTTGTGGCGGAACTGGTAGACGCGCCAGACTCAAAATCTGGTTCCCTCGGGAGTGGGAGTTCGATTCTCCCCGGCCCTACCATTGAGTAAAATGCTTGCAATTCAATATGTTGCAGGCATTTTTTGTTATCAACGCAAAACTGGGAGTAGAAAATGAAAAAAGTTTTATTGATGCTGGTATGGGCTGTTTTTGCCATACAGACCGCACAGGCAGAGGAAACATCGCAGGTTGCGACCTCTAAAAATGAGAACAAAGTGATTTTAACAAATGCACAACGTCGGGAAGCTTTATTTAAACATGTTGCCGACCAAAAAAAGGCTTTGGAAGAAAAACGCCAAAAAATCAAAGAAGAAGAGGATAGAATAGCCCAAGAAGAAGCCGAACGGGTAGCTCAGGAACAAGCTAAAGAAGCGGCTTTGCAAGCTGAAACAGCCATATTTAGCCCAAAGGAAGAAGAGGAGGTTTCTGCGGAAAGCCAACCTGTTGTCAGTACGCCGAAAATAGAAGCGGAATCGACTGAAGATTTACTTAAAGCTCTTCAAGATTTGCAAAAAGATATGAAACGTTTGAAAGAGGGGCAGGATACGTTAATAAACGCAGAATAAGTTGCTATTTCATAAAAAAAGAAAAAACCGCGGTGTTGACCATAAGAAGTCAGCATCGCGGTTAAACATTTTAGAAGCATATCAGCTTTTCAGTGAGTGCCACGTTTCAACAACGTTTTCCGACAAGGCTTTAGGCATATATGCTCGTGTCAGTTCCAGAACATACTCATCTGTTTCAGTCAGCAGGCCTTCCGCCAAATGCAACAATGTGTCCTTAAGATATCGTTGCAATTGCGTTACCAACAGCGGTGTCATATTTAATCTGCTAATGACAGGTTGCAGTTTTAAGAGTAAATCACGACTGATGGCGGAAACAAATCCGCGGTCAAAAATAAATGATATCATCAGTGGTGAAATGTAGCCGACAGAGGGCACAATTTCCGAAACAAAGTCGCAAATTTCCGGATAAATTTCTTTGCGCTCATCTTCGCTCTCTAACTGGTTGAAAATGGCGATAATGTCATCTTCCACCATTTTTTGCAACTTCTGACGACGACAGCCATCCTTGTGGTACAAAAGCAGGCGAATTTCTGCTACACCGAGTTTGCATCTGGTTTCCATCAGGGTATCTATATGATGAAGCGTTTGCTTTAGAAATTGTTTATTTTCTTCAAACAAACGGTCATTTAAGACAGACTGATTCTTCCACGTCTGTAAATTCGGCGTTTCACCGGCCAAAAGCAATTCAAAGCCCTTGTCGCTAATGTCTCGCATCTTCTTCAAGAACTCATTGATTTTGGCTATCAGGTACTCTAAATCATCGGCTTCTCTTTTCAGAATATTGAGCTCGATTGACAGATGATGTCGGCGTTCATAATCACGTGTTTCATCAACCTGTTTCTGCAAGTTCTCTATTTTGCGAGAGCTTTGCGTAAAGGCTTTACGAATCTGTTTAAGGACAGCCTCATAATGATGCACATTAAAGCCTTCAACTTCTTCAAACCTACGCATAAAATCCAGACCTTTGGCGCCCAAACCGTGCCGATTGATGTGATTGACCAAGTTGCGTTTCAATCCATCGTAGAGGTCATTCTCTATGAAATTGATATCCATAAACATATCCTCAATTTCGGCAAATGAGAGATTCTCATTTTTTATGACATGGTCAGCCCAGCGTTTGGCAACAGGTGTTGCTTTCTTCAGTGCATCAGATACCCAAAATTTCCTCTGTTCCGAGGTAATTTTTAAGCTGTTCATCAATTCTATAACAGCTTCATTTTTTTTGTTTTTTGTTTCCATAATTCTTATATAAAAAATAAAATTTTCGATTCGATAATGTATACAAAACGTGATTGTTTGTCAAGATGTTCAGAAAAATATATTTAAACAAATAATAAAAATATTATTGACATATTGTTGTATAAGAAATGTATTATAATTATAGGAGAAAAATTATGACGGAAAAACATTTTGAACAAATCAACAGACTATATCTGTATTTTATGATAACACATCCTGATTGTGACGAAGGAACATATCTTTCAGGCGATACAAATTGTATTTTGGCTTTTGCGGAATATACCGAAAATATAGATTTTGAAGAAATAAGGAAAATATTACCAGAGTTGCGCAAAAGTCAGCTTCCACGCTTGAAAAAGTATATTTCTATTGTGGTGGAAGATTATTTATTGCGTCATGCCAAGGTGTTGGCTATTTGTTAAGATAAAATAAATTTGGGGAAAATAGCGCTTGTCACTTGTCGAAGCTCAAAACCTAACCTATATATTAAAAAGATATTTTTTTACGGAGTAATCTTACAGATGGCAAAAGTTGTTGAAAAAATTAAGAAAAAAATCAAAAAAGAAGAAAAAGGGTTTGTTTTACCGGTGTTGCCGCTACGTGATGTTGTGGTTTATCCGAAAATGATTGTGCCGATTTTTGTTGGTCGGGACAAGTCTATTGAAGCGGTGCTGAAAGCCAATGATATGGGATCGCAAATTATATTGGTGATGCAAAAAAAGGCTGAAACCGAAGTGCCGGAATTGAAAGACTTATACACAGTCGGTACACTGGGAAACATTTTGCAAATGCTGAAATTACCGGACGGAACCATTAAAATTTTGGTAGAGGGTTTAGAACGTATCAAAGTAGAAAAATATAAAAATGAAGGTAGCTATATTTCAGCTCAAGCTACTAATTATCCGCAAACTTCGGAAGATTCTGACGAATTGGAATCGTGGGCGAGGGCGGTTGTCAGCCAATTTGAAGAATATGTTAAATCTAATAAGAAAATTCCTCTTGATGTGGTGCAGTCTGTTAAGCAAATTGATGAATATGACAAGCTGGCAGACACAATTGCCTCACATTTGTCGCTGAAAACGCAGGACAAACAGTTTTTGTTGGAAGCAAATACTCTAAAAGAGCGCCTGAATAAGCTTTTGGAGTTGATAGATACGGAAATGATGGTTTCAGAAGTTGAAGACCGCATTAAAAGCCGTGTAAAAAAGCAAATGGAGAAAAGCCAAAAGGAATATTATTTAAACGAGCAAATGAAGGCTATTCAAAAAGAGCTTAATCAAGGAGAAGAAGACGAATACGGCAACTATTTGAAACGTATTAACAATACCAAATTTTCTAAAGAAGCGCGTGAAAAAGCTTTAACCGAGCTCAAAAAGTTGCGCTCAATGAGCCCAAGCTCACCGGAAAGTTCAGTCATTCGTAATTATATTGATTGGCTTTTAGATTTGCCGTGGGACAAAAGAACAAAGCTCAATAAAGATTTACAAACCGCTATTGATATTTTGGAAGAAGACCATTATGGTTTGGAAAAGGTTAAAGAACGTATCGTGGAATATCTAGCGGTTCAAGCGCGTTCAAAGCGTTTGAAAGCACCAATTTTATGCTTGGTCGGGCCTCCGGGGGTTGGTAAAACCTCGCTCGGGCGTTCCATTGCTCGTGCCACAAACCGACATTTTGTGCGCGCGTCATTGGGTGGTATGCGTGATGAGGCAGAAATTCGCGGGCATCGTCGAACCTATGTGGGCGCTATGCCGGGGAAAATTTTGCAATCTATGAAAAAAGCAGGAACGACCAATCCGTTGTTTTTGCTTGATGAAATTGATAAACTCGGCAACGATTGGCGCGGAGATCCAAGTTCGGCCTTGTTGGAAGTGTTGGATCCGGAGCAGAACAATACGTTTGAAGACCACTATTTGGAAGTAGATTACGATTTATCTGATGTGATGTTTGTGACAACGGCAAATTCGCTGGATATGCCGCGTCCGTTGTTGGACCGTATGGAAATTATTCGCTTGGACGGTTACACAGAAGATGAAAAAGTAGAAATTGCCAAACGGCACCTGATTAACAAGGTATTTGATGAAAATGCCGTGCAGTGCTCTGAACTGGTGGTAACAGATGAGGCAATTCGCGATATTATTCGATATTATACACGTGAAGCCGGTGTGCGTAATTTGGAGCGCGAGTTGGCAACAATTGCCCGTAAAGCGACCAAAGAAATTTTGATGGATAAAGAAAAATGCGTTACCGTAGAAGTGACACCGCAGAATTTGGAAAAATATTTGGGTGTCAAGCGTTTCAGTTACGGGGTGGCAGATACGGCAGACCATATTGGGGTAACAACCGGTTTAGCATGGACGGAAGTTGGTGGTGATATTTTGTTTATTGAGGCGGTTGATATGCCGGGCAAAGGCAAAGTGACGCAAACCGGTAAACTGGGTGATGTGATGAAAGAATCGATAGAAACGGCATATTCGGTTGTGCGCTCGCATTCCAAAGATTTAGGCATTGAGCCGGAAATGTTTGACAAGACCGACGTGCACGTCCATGTGCCGGAGGGAGCAACGCCGAAAGATGGTCCTTCAGCCGGTATTGCCATGTACACCACATTGGTTTCGGTGTTCACAAAAACGCCGGTCAGAAGTGATGTGGCGATGACCGGTGAAATTACCTTGCAAGGGCGTGTGTTGCCAATTGGCGGCTTAAAAGAAAAGCTGTTGGCTGCATTACGCGGAGGCATAAAAACGGTGATTATTCCGCAAGAGAATGTCAAAGATTTGGCGGAAATTCCGGATAATGTAAAACAAGGCATGGAAATTATTCCGGTTTCCAACGCTTCGGAGGTGTTGAAAATAGCCTTGAGAAAATAGTTATCTATTCTTTTTTTGTTGTGTCCGTAAAGCAATTTGATTGTTGTTTTGCGGACATATTTTTGTAGAGAAGAAAAATTACTTGACAAAATAGTAAAAATTTGCTCAAATAATAACAATTTTGAATTATTAATTTAAATTTTTTTTTATTATGTATTATTTAGGAATCGTAGGGGCAGAGACCCCTTTGGCAAAGATTGTGTTGGAACAAATAAAGCAGCACAAAGAAGAGTATCGCGTGTGTTTCATGGCGGACGCAAGTTACAAAGAAACTAAAAGCAAAGAGAAGTATGCTGACGCTGATAGTGCTCTCTTGATGGTATCGGCAACATTGGTGCTTGATTTTAGCGAAAACGAGGAAGAAGCCTATCAAAACGCTAAAGTCTATACGGAATATCACGTTCCGGCCATTTTGACAACACCTCTCAGTGAAGACAAGATTGAACTGTTGGAAGCGTATCGCAAGGCTCGTTATTCGGTGCCGG
>OMQE01000003.1 GCA_900313155.1 uncultured Rhodospirillaceae bacterium
CATTGCCGATAAATAATCTTCCTTGTCAATTTTATCCCAATCCACAACCATTTTGAGTTCTTTTTTGAAAATTAAATCAAGCCAAATTCTGGTGGCTCTGCCGTTGCCTTCTCTAAAGGGATGAGCAATATTCATTTCAACGTATTTTTCAACAATTTCATCAAATGTTGATTGGGGCATTTTTTCTATATTTTTTAAGGATTGCTCTAAATACATAACCGGCGCAAAACGAAAATTGCCTTTAGAGATATTAATATCGCGGATAACACCTGCAAAATCATAAATATCTTCAAACAAAAATTTGTGAATTTGCTTTAATCCTTCAACAGTTCCTGCTTTTATTGTATCAATTATTCCTTCATCAAAAAGCCTTATAGCCTTTTCTTTGCTGATTTTTTCTTCCGCCTTGTTGAGTTCAATCTGGCTTGTGATGTTTAGTTTGTTTTGCAAAACCATATTTATTCCTCTTTTAATAAACAATCATTGTTCTTCCGACATTTTTTCAATCAATTTTGCCACTTCGGCGGCGGCATTAAGAGATTTTTGAGGCCTAAAATTTGCATCAGCATTTTCAATCAGTGCGGCACATTTATTATCTAAAAGCGACTGCACAAAGCGTTCATGCTTTTTGGTAAGCCAATTTTGTCCTTTGAAAACATATATCGGTTTGCCACTACCGGTGGCCTCGCAACACATTGAAACAGAATCACCGGTAACCACAATGTTGTCAGCCAAAGCTAAAAAACCGCTATACGGATTTTCTCGAGTATCACCCCACAAATAATTATATTGCGGAATGTCTTTTAATGCCTCGACAATAATTTTTTGCGCTTCTTCACCGGTTCGGCGTGAGGTGGTCAACAATACCGAACCGCCGATTTGGCTTTTTAACCTTTTGACGGCATCTGCCAAAGCGGCGGCATTTTCTGCGCTGAAGGGGTGTTTTTTTATTGCACCGCCCACAATAACCGCGGTTAGCGGTCTTGGCAAATTGGCAAATGCTTCTTGCCACTTTTGTCGTGCTGTTTGCAAATATTGCGGTGTTACCTGATGCGTGCATCCGATAATGTAGTGCATATTCGGTGTGTGTTTTTTGTTTTTGTCGTGTTCCGGCACCACAATTAAGTCAAATTCCTTAATTCCGGCTGAACCGGCGTGCATCAGCTGCACCAATTTGGTTGCGGGCGATTTTTTTTTGATATAGCGAGCAATCGGGGCTGTGCGCCGGCTGATTGAAAGCACAATATCCGGAAAAGGCTGTGTCAGCTGATTTTTGCTTGCCGCCGTAATACCGACAAGCGTGCGTCCGCGCAACCAATTCGGTAATCCGGAGAAACGGGTGTATTCAATATTTTTTTCCACAACATTAAATTCTGCCGGATTAAGCGCATTCAAAATTCCCTTGGCTTGGCTTACACTGCCGCGCCGATTATCCATCAATGCCCATATTGTTTTGACCATATCAAAGCCTCACATTCTTTTCTTTTGCTTTTTTCAACATATATGATATATATGTTTTTAAGCAAGTTTTTTTTGAAAGGTATGCGCAATGAAAAATTTTTTAGCTTTTTGTCTTTGTTGGTTATTCTGTTTTTCAGCGCTGGCGCAGGTCGGTAAAATTTCGGCTGACGGCGGGGTGTCGTATGCGCCGAACGCTTCAGAATTGCGCTATCGCCGTTCAGCCGCTCCAACTTATGAACAGCTCACACCGCAAAATGTTCCGGCAACGGCGGAAAATCGGCAAGAAGCGGCGCAAGAAATTTTAGAAGACGAAGTTTCAGCCGCAAACAACATAAATCAGGTTGAACGAAAAAAATCAAATGTTCGTCTTGCCGGCTACGGTGACCAGCGCGAAGCACGCAATATTATGGTGGTGCATGCGGTAGCCAACTATAAGCTGGGTGATGAAAGGCTGGCAAAACAATTTGAAAAAGTTGAAGATAATGCCGAATTTGAGCGCAAAATGCAGCAAATTATGGAAAATTTGAATAACAATCGTTTACGTAACAGTAAAAATCGCGAAGTTATACGCATTTTGAACGATGCCGGCAATAAGCTTTATAACCTATTGGCGAATTAGGCCACATATCCCTTATATCCATCGGATAAAAAAACTGTTCCTTGTGTTTATGTCCTCTGTGATTTTGCAGTTGCCGGACTATTTTTATGTCTGTCCGAAACAAAATTTTTTAGGAGGTAACAATGGCTAACTTAAGTAATGAACTGAATGCGTATTTGGCAAATTTGAATGTGATGGCACAAAATGTGCGTAATATGCACTGGAACGTTATCGGTCCGTATTTTACGGCGTTGCATTTGGCTACCGGAAAAATATATAAAGACCTTGCGTGCCAAATTGACGAAGTGGCGGAAATGATGAAAATGCAACAAATGCAACCGCTGGCGCGCCTGTCAGATTATATAAACGAAGCGACAATTGAGGAACTTGATGCCCGCGATTATAATGAATATGAGTTGATTGACAATATGGTTGCCGGTGGTCATGAGCTGATGAAACAGGCCAAAGAAATTCGCGACACCGCCGATGATGATGACAACTTTTTGGTTGCTAATAAGTTTGAAGAATATTTGTGCTGCTATGCCAAAATGGAATGGATGGTTCGCGCCATGCATATTGACGAATATCGTCGCGACCAAGATGACGAAGACGACGATGATGATGACGATTAAGGTTTAAATACAGTGTTCTTAAAGTAAAAAAATCACCGGCTTTACCGGTGATTTTTTTATTCATGTCATAATTTAATAATTTCTTTTATTTTTTTCAGTTCAGTTTTATCAGTATGATATTTTGCCAGTTCATCAAACAAAAATTGCGCGTAACCTTGGTTTAAAAACACTGTTTTTGTGTATTCATAATTAAAGTCGTAAATCCACGAAATAACTTGCAAAAGGCGATCGGCAAATGTTTGTACTGTGGCCGATAAAACAGTTTTACCGGTAAAAAATTGTTCTTTGACTTTGGAAGTTAGCGGAGCGATTTTAGCTTTAGCGCTCAGTTGCTTATAAAATATATCTTCCCGCAAATGGTTATCTTTTTTTGCCGCTTGCAAATTCGCTATCTTATCGGCATCACGCACCAAATAAAAAATTTGTAAAATTTCATCTCTAACAGCAGATTTTACCACGTTTTGCCACATTTCCGACATTCTGACATCTTCCATCATTTTACCATGATAGCGCACGGCAAACAAAATGCGCAAATCGTTATATTTCTGATTTTCTTTCAGTAAATTATACCCTATTATACCATGGTCAAATTGCGCTAAAACATCAGCAGTCAAATCACTATTTTTACCTGCCTCATAGCATAAAAATGCTTCTTCAAAACGCCCAACATCGTGGAACAAAAGTGCTTGCTCGGCAAAATTTGTGAATTGCACCGAAATATTTGCCAATTCCGGTGTTTTTTGCATAATTTCTTGACCGCAATGCAGCACATCTATTGAGTGCCGATATTTATGATTCATGCTTTGGCGGAAAAACGAATCAGCCGGAACTTTTGGGACGACCTCAAGATAATATTTCTTGAAATTGACTAAATCTTCCCGCATTTTTATTCTCTGTTTGGTTGATACACCGTTTTGCCGTCGGAAACATAGTCTTGCAAAACCTTTTCACCGGCTTTGACGGCAATATTACCATAGGCCGAAATACCTCGTTTTTGAAATTCCTCAAACCAATTTGGTTTAAAACCTTCATCAAAACCGGTGATTTGCTCAACCCTTTCAGACGGGACACCGTAATACACCGCCTTAATTCCCGACCACATAATACCGCCCAAACACATCATACACGGTTCAGCAGTTACATACAAACTCAAATTATAGGTTGATAAATCGTAAGTTTGTAAAGCTTTTTCTGCCGCTTTTATAGCATTCATTTCGGCATGATTATGACTGCACCCTTCGTTAATGACACTGTTTGCCTCCTTGGCAACCAGATTACCTTTTTCATCATACACAGCGGCTAAAAACGGTCCGCTTCCATTAGCAATATAGCTGGGTAATTCTTGTTGCAATTGCAAAATAATTTTTTCGGCCTGCGCTAATTTGGCGGTATTTATTTCTTCGTTGGCAATAACATCTTTTTGCATCTTATTTTCTCCTTGCTCTTGTATATCCTCAAGGAATTTAATTTTTCGTTAGCTACATATTCTTTTTTTATCTTTATATACAAAAATACTTGCAGTTTTCAAAAAATGCGTTATAGTGGCGCAAATTTTACGTTAATATAAAGATATAGAGGAACAAAAAAGATGAGTATGCGTAATATTGCCATTATCGCCCACGTTGACCACGGTAAAACAACTTTGGTGGACGGTTTGTTGCGCCAAAGCGGAACTTTTCGCGATAATCAAAAAGTGGTAGATTGTGTGATGGATAGCAACGATTTGGAACGTGAACGCGGTATTACCATCTTATCTAAATGCACTTCGGTGGAATGGAACGGTACTCATATCAATATTGTTGACACACCGGGACACGCCGATTTTGGTGGTGAAGTGGAACGCATTCTTTCAATGGTAGATGGTGTTGTTTTGCTAGTGGATTCTTCCGAAGGTCCGATGCCGCAAACCAAATTTGTGCTCGGTAAGGCTTTGAAAATCGGCTTGAAGCCGATTGTGGTGATTAACAAGGCAGATAAGGCCGATGCCCGTCCGGACGAAGTTTTGAACGAAATTTTTGACTTGTTCGTGAGTTTAGATGCCAATGATGAACAGCTCGATTTTCCGGTGCTTTATGCCAGCGGTCGCAACGGTTGGGCTGTGCGCGATTTATCGGAAGAACATAAAGATTTAACCCCGCTGTTTGAAACAATTTTGAGCTATGTCAGCGAACCTGTTTGCGAGCCGGATAAACCGTTTAGAATGCTTGCCACAACTTTGGAAGCCGATAAGTTTGTCGGCCGTATTTTAACCGGCAAAATCCAAAGCGGCAGCGTCAAGGTTAATGACACAGTTAAAGTTATTAACAAAGATGGTGAAGTGGAACGCACCAAAATTACCAAAATTATGGCTTATAAAGGCTTGGATCGTGTGGCTCTTGATGCCGCGCATGCCGGTGATATTGTGGCTGTGGCAGGCATTGTGAAAGGCACGGTGGCCGATACGATTTGTGCACTTGATGTGCCGGCAACCGACTACATCAATGCACAACCGATTGACCCGCCGACACTGGTAATGACCTTTTCGGTGAACGATTCACCGCTTGCCGGCAAGGAAGGTGACAAAGTTACTTCACGCGTCATTTGGGCTCGCTTGGAAAAAGAAGCAGAAGGCAATATTGCTCTCAAAATTTCGCGTACCGACAACAGCGACAGCTTTGAAGTGGCCGGTCGTGGCGAGTTGCAGCTGGGTGTTCTGATTGAAACCATGCGTCGTGAGGGCTTTGAACTTTCTATTTCGCGTCCGCGGGTGATTATGAAACACGATGAAAACGGCCAACTTTTGGAACCGATAGAAGAAGTAGTCATTGATGTTGATGAAGAGTTTTCCGGTGCTGTAGTAGAAAAACTCGGTCAGCGCCGTGCCGAAATGGTAGATATGATTCCATCGCAAGTTGGCAATAAAGTGCGGTTGGTATTTCATGCACCATCGCGCGGGCTTATCGGCTACCATTCCGAATTTTTGACCGACACGCGCGGAACCGGAGTTATGAACCGTATTTTCTACGCTTTTGAACCGTATAAAGGTGAAATTGAAAATCGCCGTAACGGGGCGATGATTTCCAGCGAGAATGGACAGGCGATTGCTTATTCGCTGTGGAAATTGCAAGACCGTGGCCCAATGTTTGTGGAGCACAATTCACCGGTTTACGTGGGTATGATTATTGGTGAACATAACAAATATAATGACATTGATGTC
>OMQE01000010.1 GCA_900313155.1 uncultured Rhodospirillaceae bacterium
CGTCTGAAAGACGGTGTGGTACAAAGCATCACTGGATACTTTACCCCACTGTTGCTCCATTTAGGTATAACTTTTTTCCTTGTCATCCTTGGCGGAATGCAGTCCTTTTTCCTGTCATACTTGGCGGAATGTAATGAAACCGAGGATCTCTACACTTCAGTGCGGTAAAACCATTCATTATTCTGCTCGAACTCACCACGTCGGGCTTAAAGCACTCCTCGCGATGACGTGGTGGAGGAAACAACGCCCGCGATGACGTGCATACTGCCGAACTGTTGTTCGGAAATTTTCGAATCTAACAGGCAAAAATATTAAAACTTATTCTTATCTATTTCTTTGAAATAAGCTATTGTATCCATATCCAGCTCACCGGCGGCTGATTCGTCGCAAGCAATAATTCCGTGCGGGTGCCGTTGAAGCACACTTACCGGCCACACATGTGTTATCCCACCGCATATGGCGTTTTTAATCGCTTTGGCCTTTGCTGTTCCAGATGCTAAAATCATCACTTCATCAGCATCCATCATTGTTTGAATACCAATTGTCAACACCATTGGCGGCACTTTACTTTCATCATTATCAAAAAAGCGCGAATTTGCTCTGATGGTGCTGGGCGCCAAAAGTTTAGCTCTGGTTCGTGAACTAAGTGATGAATAAGGCTCATTAAAAGCAATATGTCCATCCTCGCCCACACCGCCAATAAACAAATTTACACCGCCCACTGCGGCAATTGCATTTTCATAGTTGCCACATTCTTTGGAAAAATTAGTCGTCAGCCCATCTAAAAAATGCACGTGTTCCTTTTTGATGTTGACGTATTTAAGAAATTTATCCCACAAAAAATATTGAAAACCGTGTTCATCTCCGGCACCAACGCCAACATATTCTCCCATTCCGAAAAACACCACATTTTCAAATGACACTTTACCTTCTTTATAATAGCGCGCCAAAGCCTCAAACATTTTGAGCGGTGTAGAACCGGACGGAAGCCCTAATACAAAAGGCTTTTTCGGACTCGGACGATGTTTATTGATGCGATACACCACATAATCTGCCACCCATTGCGACAAATCTTCATAATTTGGTTTAATGACAACACGCATATTATTTCTCCTTTCTTAATAATGCGGCGGAGGGGTTTCTTCGCTCAGAGGTTTCACAATATCTTCTTCCAGAGCCGTTTGCAACATATCCGTCTGTTTTTGCAAATGGTCTATAACCTTACCGTGTTTAATAACCATTTCGCTCAATTCATCAATAGCTTTTTGTTGATGCGCAAGCATCATTTCAATTTCTATCAATTGCGTTCTGATTTCTGCATCTATCATTAAAAACTTCCTTTAAAATAGTTGCCCAAAGTTTTTTGCACACCTAAATACTGCCCCAACGCTTCTTTTTCATATTCGCGCGAATCAATACGTTTGAGCAACACATCTTTTTGCTCATCAGTCATCTCAATAGCTTCACCGTTTTCATCGTATTGCGTGTATTTCTGAATACCATCAGGTGCGCTTAATTCAATAATTTTACGACCACTACGATTATATTCGCGATAGTCTTTTCCGTTCCATGTGCCGTTGCGATATAATTTTTCCTGATACAACTTACCATTATCAAAATAAGTTTTGCGCCACCCGTCCGGTTTATTACCTTTCAGCGGTTGTTCAAATAACTTTTGACCGTCCGGATAATAACCAACCGCCTCACCTTCCGCCTCACCTTGTGTATAAGGAATAACGGTGCTTAACTTTCCTTCCGCATCATAAATTTTAACCATACCGTTCAGTAAATCGTCTTGGTAATTGGCTTCAACAAAAAGCTGTCCGTTCAAATCATAAGCCTTATAAGCGCCTTGCAGTTTTCCCTGACGAACCTCTTGCACTTCATTAAGTTGATCTATACCCTGATAATAAGTCCTGATTGTTCCATCGACAATGCCGTTTTTATAAGGCAGTTCTCGACTTTTAGAACCATCTTCGTTATATACTGTTAAAATACCGGTCAATTTATCCACCAAAAGTGTTCCGCTTTCATCAAACATCAAGCGTTGATTATCTGCCTTTCCGTTGAACGCTGTGAGCTTATATTTTGGGTTGCCGTTTTCATAATATCCGGTTCCCGTTCCTTGAAAAATACCGTCTTTAAAATCTAATGCAGATACCAAATTACCAAACCTGTCACGTTTTTCCACCTGTCCTGAAATTTTACCATCGACATACGGCACAACGTCACTCACCGTGCGCCCGTCCTTTTGGTAGCTTAATACATCACC
>OMQE01000076.1 GCA_900313155.1 uncultured Rhodospirillaceae bacterium
AATTGCCGGCTTACCTTGTTCCAATGCTGCAATAATCGGCTCAACCACGCGAGCATAAACCGCAGATTCTTTATCGCCGGCACGAGCTTTTTTTTGCCATTGATCGAAACGTTTGGTCAGTGATTCCAAATCGGCAATCATCAGTTCGGTTTTCACCGTTTCGGCATCGCGTACCGGATCAATACTGCCTTCAACATGGGTAATATTATCATTTTCAAAGCAACGCAAAACATGGATAATGGCGTCTGTTTCACGTATGTTGGCTAAAAATTGGTTACCCAAGCCTTCGCCTTTTGAAGCACCTTTAACCAAACCGGCAATATCCACAAATTCGAGTTGTGTCGGCACCACGTTTTTC
Organism: uncultured Rhodospirillaceae bacterium; assembly: GCA_900313155.1. Taxonomy (GTDB): domain Bacteria; phylum Pseudomonadota; class Alphaproteobacteria; order RF32; family CAG-239; genus RUG410. The sequence goes on from OMQE01000076.1 coordinate 359, forward strand.
GGCTTAACCATTTCCACCAATTTATCCAAACGCTTATCCGGCACAGCCACCCGACCGGTATTTGGTTCAATGGTGCAAAACGGAAAATTTGCCGCCTGCGCCGCAATTGTTTGCGTTAAAGCGTTAAACAACGTTGATTTTCCGACATTCGGCAGTCCGACAATTCCACAATTAAAACCCATATCTGTTCTCCTTTTGACTTATATTTTGCTTTATAAAATATTTGTTTCCATCATGCAAGGACATTTATACCATTGAAGCAATTAAAACGGTAATGTTTGACGTAAATAATTTAACCGCCAATGAAAGCAAAATAATCCCAAACACCTTTTGGAAAATGCAAATTACCCCCGGAGAGAGCACCTTTTCCAACTTTCCGGACATTTTAAGCCCCGCATAAATTACAATAACGTTGGCAATAATCGCCAATATAATGTTAAAATCATTATATTGCGAGCGAATGGAAAGCAATGTTGTGAATGAACCGGCTCCGGCGATAAGCGGAAATACTACCGGCGTAAAAGTCGCATCATTTCCGACAATATTGTTCTGGTGAAAAATTTCAACATCTAAAATCATTTCCATGGCAATAATAAAAACGATAATCGAACCGGCAACCGCAAAGGACGATACATCTAAACTGAAAAGGCTTAAAAATGCGTCACCGACATATAAAAATCCAATAAATAAAATCAGCGATATCACACTGGCGCGAATCGGGCTGACTTGCCGTCCGTTGTGTTGCAAATTGATGACAATCGGCACTGTGCCGATAATATCAATAATAGCAAACAAAACCACAAAAGCTCCCGTAAATTGCGTTAAATTAAATTGCTCAAAAAGCTCTATAAGCGACATTTTTTTCTCCATATCAAAAATCTATCAAAGATGTTCTAACAAAAAAGTCTGCCAAAAAGCAGACTTTTAAACAACTTTTGCTGAAAAATAAATTAACCTTGGCGAGCCTTGAGCTTCGGGTTCTTTTTATTAATCACATAAACACGACCTTTACGGCGCACAATTTTGCAACCTTCAGCGCGAGTTTTTTTAGATTTTAACGAACTATAGCACTTCATTTTTTCTTCCTTTACAAAACAATTTGAGCGCAAAATACGCTATTTATCGCCAAATGTCAACCTATTTTTTTATCATCTTGAAAAAAATTAAGATATATTTTAAGATTATACCCTATAGCGAATATATGCTATTTGTTCAGCGGAGGTGAAAATGATGAAATTAAAGAGCATTTTGTTATTGGTTTTAGGTTGCGCATTGCCGGTATCGGCAGCCGAACGCAGTGTTTCTTATTTAGAGGAAGTATATAGCTTGGGCTCAGTCGCCGGACAAGGTTTGGCTTGCCAATCAAATAAATATGATGAATATGAACTGTTGGCGCGTGCCATTATGATTGGTAAAGCACAAAATGCCGCACAGCAAAAAGAGGGCATTGAACAATATAACACCGGAAAAGTAGAAGCGTTTATGGCTATGGAAGACGAAAATTTTGCCGCCTGTGACGAAGTAAATGCCGAATTTGATAATCAAAAAATATTTAAAAGCACTCTATATTCCGACGGCCGAATCAAACTTTATGACGGCACAATGATTACCCCGCGCAAAACCTATAATGCCGCACGCTTGTACCAAAAAGACCCTGACGCTTTTGCCAAGGCCGATGCCGCCTATAAAAAATATGTTGCACAAGCCGAAAAAAATGGTAAAAATGCTCAAAAAATAAAATTGCACGACGCAAACTATGACAGATATTCTGACCAATTTTAGCTAAAAAAGGAGAAAACTTTTATGCCTGCTTATCAATATATTTTCGTAATGCAACACCTAACCAAAGTCCTTCCGGGCGGACGAGAACTTTTTAAGGACATCACTTTGTCATTCTTGCCCGGAGCAAAAATAGGTGTTTTAGGGGTCAATGGCGCCGGTAAATCGACACTTTTGAAAATTATGGCCGGTGTAGATAAGGAGTTTAATGGCGAAGCTTGGGCGGCCGAAGGTGTTAAAGTTGGCTATTTGGAACAAGAGCCACAGTTGGATCCAAGTAAAAACGTAATGGAAAATGTGATGGACGGCTTAAGCGAAACACAGGCTTTGCTTAAACGTTTTGAAGAAGTTTCCGCAAAGTTTGCCGAGCCGATGAGCGACGATGAAATGAACGATTTAATTGCCGAGCAAGCCGAGTTGCAAGAAAAAATTGATGCCGTTAACGGTTGGGATATTGAACGCACGGTGCAAATTGCTATGGACGCTTTGCGGTGTCCGCCGGCCGATGCCGATGTAACCAAGCTTTCCGGTGGTGAAAAACGCCGTGTGGCGCTTTGTCGGTTGCTCTTGCAACAGCCGGATATGTTGCTTCTTGACGAGCCGACCAACCATTTAGATGCCGAGTCGGTGGCTTGGCTGGAACACCATTTGCGCGACTATAACGGCACGGTGGTTATGGTAACGCACGACCGCTATTTCTTGGACAACGTCACCGGATGGATTTTGGAACTTGACCGCGGACAAGGCATTCCGTATGAAGGCAACTACACTTCATGGTTGGAGCAAAAGCAAAAACGTTTGGAACAAGAAAATCGGGAAGAAAGCGCACGCCAACGCACACTGGCAAATGAGTTGGAGTGGATTAGAAAGAATCCGAAGGCGCGTCAGGCAAAATCTAAGGCGCGCATCAATGCTTATGATGAACTGTTGTCACAGTCAACCCGTGAAAAAATCACGACCGCACACATCAATATTCCGATGACCGAGCGCTTGGGCGATTTGGTCATAGAAGCCGAGCACATCAGTAAGGCTTTTGGCGATAGGGTGCTGATTGATGATTTGTCGTTCAAAATTCCGAAGGGCGCAATTGTGGGAATTATTGGCCCGAACGGTGCCGGTAAGACAACACTGTTTAGAATGATTACCGGACAGGAAAAACCGGATTCGGGAACAATTCGCATTGGTGATACGGTAGATTTGGGCTATGTTGATCAATCACGTGATGAGCTGAATGCCGACAAAAATGTATGGGAAGAAATTTCCGATGGCTTGGATATGATTCAACTTGGCAAAAATGAAGTTTCATCACGTGCATACGTGGGACAATTCAACTTCAAAGGTGCCGACCAACAAAAGAAAGTCGGTAATTTGTCGGGTGGTGAACGTAATCGCGTGCATTTGGCAAAGATGCTTCGCAAGGGCGCTAATGTGATTTTGCTTGACGAGCCGACCAACGATTTAGATGTTGACACCTTACGTTCATTGGAAGAAGGTATCAACAACTACCCCGGTTGTGTGTTGGTAACATCTCACGACCGCTGGTTTTTAGACCGCTTGGCAACACATATTCTGGCTTATGAAGATGATGGCCATGTGGAATGGTTTGAAGGTAATTTTGAAGATTATGAAAAAGATAAAAAAGCCCGATTGGGTGAAGATGCCTGTAATCCACACAGAATTAGATATAAAAAACTGATGTCTTAAAAAGGCATCAGCCAATTCTTTCCAATATCTTTCGCGCAATCAGTTCGTATGCCTCGGTATGCGGGCTGTTTGGTGCTGTTGCCACAATAGGTGCGCCACTGTCTGAACACGCGCGAATAGACACATCAAGCGGAATATCGCCCAAAAATGTTTCTCCCAAACGTTCGGCAGTAGATTTTGCTCCTTCCTGACCGAAAATATAAGACCGCTCACCGCAATGCGGACAAATAAAACAGCTCATATTTTCAACAATACCTAATATCGGGGTGCCGATTTTTTTGAACATATTAACCCCTTTTACGGCATCTATCAGTGCAATATCCTGCGGGGTAGAAACAATAACGATACCGGCAAAATCTATGCGTTGCGACAATGTGATGAGGATATCGCCGGTGCCGGGAGGCATATCCAAAACCATTATATCAACATTATTCCACAGCGTTTGCGTTAAGAGCTGCTCAATGGCACCGCAAGCCTTAGCGCCACGCCAAATCAGAGGGGTATTGCGGTCAATAAGAGCACCGATGGAAACCGATTGGATACCATATTCTAAGAACGGATTGAAATGTTCGCCATCGGCAGTAGTGAGCGGCGAGCCTTCATAACCGAGCATGGTCGGTACCGATGGACCATATATATCGGCATCAACAAGTGCCACACGTTGTCCGCAATTTGCCAAT
>OMQE01000024.1 GCA_900313155.1 uncultured Rhodospirillaceae bacterium
GACAATAACCGCCAGCGCCTGTTGCTTGTCCATGCACAAGACTACGATTCGCCTTTGAAGGGTAAATTCCGCATCACCGTAACAAATCCGCACGAGCATTTCAGTGTTGGACAATGTGTGGAATTAGTGGCAACAATTTTTCCACCAACGCGTGTGCCGGTAATGAACGGATTTCAACTGAACAGAAAATATTTTTACGAACAAATCAGTGCGGTCGGCTTTTCAAATAGCGAAATTTTTCCAATAAAATGTGTTAATTACCGACAAGATTTTGCTTTTAGGGCTTATTTAAATGCTGTTCGGCAAAATATCAGTAATGATATTGCACAAATTTTGCCACCGAATACGGCAGGTGTCGCCGGCGCTTTGTTGATTGGTGAAAAGTCGCGTATTTTGCCGCAAATTACCGATAATTATCGAGGTTCGGGGTTGGCACATTTTCTTTCGGTTTCAGGCTTACATCTTGGGGCAATTGCCGGTTTGGTCTTCTTTTTGGTGCGTTGGTTGTTGGCTCTTTTTCCGGCAATTGCGTTACGGATAGACAGTAAAAAACCGGCGGCGGTAGTTGCAATTTTGTTCAGTGCGGCATATTTGCTAATTTCCGGCATGGCGGTGCCCGCAGAACGTGCCTTTATTATGACAACGGTTGTTTTGATTGGTGTGATATTCAATCGTCAGGCAATATCTATGCGTATGGTCAGTGTGGCGGCTTTGGTGATTTTACTTTTACAACCGCAGTCGCTGATATCTATCAGTTTTCAGATGTCATTTGCGGCGGTGTATGCCTTGATTGCTTTTTATGAAAAATATGCCGGTAAAATTTATCGTTTGGCGCATCGCGGCGGCCTTATCAACAAAATTTTTTGGTATTTGATGGGGATTGTTATCGGAGATTTTGTGGCCAGCTTAGCCACAATGCCGTTTGCCGTATATCATTTTCATCAGGTCGCCATATATACAAGTTTGGGGAATTTACTTGCCGGTCCGATTATCGGTTTTTGGCTGATGCCTAATGTGTTGTTGTGTTTGGCGGCACTGCCTTTCGGATTGCTTAAATATCCGTTATTAATGTTGGGACAGGGGCTGGATATATTGAATATGATAACAACTAAAGTTTCTGCTTTGCCGGATAGTTTGATGAGCATTTCAACATTGTCTTTTTGGGGCTTTATCAGTATCATAATCGGCGGTTTTTGGCTTTGTGTTTGGTCAAAAAAGTGGCGTTTATGGGGTATATTGCCGATTATGTGCGGTGTTTTATCTATGTTTTTTGCAGAACACCCGCAGATGATAGCGGCCCCCAACGGAACAGCTTTTGCATTAAAAAATAATGATGGAAAAATGCAAATATTGAGTCCTAAAAAAGACCGTTGGTTACGAAAGATATGGTCTGAAAATTTTCAGCTTGATGAAGATTATGATAAGAGTTGTTTGGAACAGGAATTTTGTGCTTATCAAAATGTAAAATTTAATAAAAACGGCGAAGTATGGCTAAATAATAAGAAGTTGGATATGTGTGCCGGCGGATATTTTTATGGTGGAGAAAGTATGCATTTTGTGCCGCTGTGGAATTGCTCTGAGCGACGGGTATGGACAATAAATAATGCACAATAAGCAAAAAATGCTTGCGTTAATATTATTTTTAAGTTAAAAGTTTTTTGTAAAGACTTGAGAAGCAATATATGCGAGTGTAATTCAATGGTAGAATAGAAGCTTCCCAAGCTTATAACGGGGGTTCGATTCCCCTCACTCGCTCCAAACAAAAGAAGACCGCTTTGCGGTCTTTTTTGTTCATCAGGCGAGTGTTTCTTAATGAGCAAACAAGGGGAACCGCTGTTTGTCGAATTTAGAAACCGAGTGTCCGCAGCGTAGTTGTTGAGCAATTTATTGCGAAACATACGAAGCAAGAAGATTCCCCTCTACTTTCTCCAACATAAGCCCCGAGAGGGGCTTTTTTTTGTTGGTGAGAGAGGGGAAGAGAAGCCACGTTCTTCCTCCAAAAAGAAATACATCCGACAATGCCAGAGGTATTGTTTCGTGTTTTAGAAAAACAGTATATTTCAGGTCGTTAAATCAGCAACTTAAAGCGTTTTTGGCGATTCCTGCCAATGAAGTTTCTTTATATTCCTTATTCAAACTTAATCCTGTTTCATACATGGTTTTGATAATGCTGTCCAAGCTGACAATGTGTGTGCCACTGCCTTGCAAAGCCAAGCGCGCCGCGTTAATTGCCTTAATGGCGCCCATAGCGTTACGCTCAATGCACGGAACTTGCACCAAACCGTTAATCGGATCGCAAGTCAGACCTAGATTATGTTCCATAGCAATTTCTGCCGCATTTTCAATTTGCTTATTGTTGCCACCCAATGCTGCAACCAAACCGCCCGCTGCCATTGAACAGGCAACCCCGATTTCTCCCTGACAACCAACCTCCGCACCGGAAATAGAGGCATTTGTTCGGTAAAGACTGCATATTGCAGAAGCCGTGGCCAAAAAATTGATGACGGCATTTTGTCGGTCTGTTTCATGCGTAAAATTACCATAACGCTCCATATATCGCATCACTGCCGGAATGACCCCCGCCGAACCCATGGTCGGGGCTGTCACCATTCTGCCGCCGCCGGCATTTTCTTCCGCTACCGCAAATGCCCAAATGTTAATCCAGTCAATTGCCGTAAGCGAATCTGTCGTATTATTGTCAAACTTATTTTTTAGGCGTTCATACATTTCTTTGGCGTGTCGTTTAACTTTTAAACCGCCGGGAAGATATCCGTCTTTGCTCAAGCCAATATCAATGCTTTGTTGCATCATTTGATGCAGTTTCAGAATATTTTTTGAAACGGAAAAATCATGCGGTTGAATAGCCTTTTCGTTTTGCAACACCAGTTCGGCAATACTCATTTTGTTTTGAGCGCACAAACGCATCAGTTCGGCACAAGTTTCAAATTGATATGGCACCTCATATGGTTTGCGGTCTATACGTTGGCTAATTTCATCTTGTCGGGCAATTGTGCCGCCGCCAACTGAAAAATAAGTTTCTTCCAATAATACATTATTTTGTTTATCTAATGCTTTGAAAGTCATACCGTTTGTGTGTTCTTTCAAGACCGTATTTTTAGCCAATTCAATATCTTGTTCCAAAGAAAAATTGATTTCATGCTCATTATCTACAACCAGTTTATGTTTTGTTTTAATGTCTGCCAAATAATCAAATGACGGATTCATTTCTGCCACATTTAAGCCCATAAAGCCATAAGCAACGGCATTAAGTGTTCCGTGTCCGATACCGGTGAGCGCCAAAGAGCCATATAGTGTGGTATGCAGGCGATTAACCTTGCCCAGCAAATTTTGTTCGCGTAAATTGCGAATAAAGCGCTCAGCCGCTTTCATTGGTCCAACGGTGTGTGAACTGGACGGTCCGATGCCAATGGAAAAAATTTCAAACAAACTATAATACATTATCTTTCTTCCTCTTTTTCAATTTCTTTTTGGCAGATTTTGAGCAATTTTTTGGTAGAATGCCCAAATCCGGCGGCAATAATTAGCCTAGATTTAGGCAAAGCCAAATGCAAATCCCACGCTTGTTTGAGCGGACAACAAAAGTCTAGTCGATTATGCACAATCAATGTCGGAATATGCTTAATTTTTTCGGCATTGACAATAATTTGATTGTCTTGGATATAATATTTATTCTCATCATAGCGAAAAGCAATGCGTTGCGAAGTCAGTTCTTGCTCATCTATCTCAATCGGCGTTGTAAATTTTGGGTCTAATTTACCCAGCATAAATTCATAGTTACCCAAATAAGTCATGGCTTGTAAAATTTCAGAATTATTATGAGAAAACATCATTTTATGATAGGTATCATAAACATCTCGTCCTTTAATTTGCAGACGCATTTGGTGCCACAAATCGGGGTAAAAGCGCTCGCTTTCGCACTGAACCCAAGCGGTGTCATACGCACGCGCCAAAAAAACTGAAGAAACAACAATTTTTTGCACCAACTCCGGATATTTTTCGGCAAACAAAAGCGCCAAAGTTGAACCCCAGGAAACACCATGAATAATGATTTTTTCTTTAATATTCAATGTTTCCAAAATATGTTTGGCATCTTCGAGCAAAAAATCTGTTGTATTGTTGCGCCAAATATCTTCAGCAGTTGAACAACCACATCCGCGTTGGTCAAACTGAATAAAACGGTATTTATGCTTGTTGAAAAGTTTGGCATATTTGGGACGCGATGAACCACCCGGTCCGCCATGAAACGACAAAACAGGTACGCCTTTCGGATTACCGTATTGACGATAACAAACCCGATGTCTGTCTTCTGTTTGCAAAAAATTTTCGGCATACGGTTTAGGCTCAAATTTAAATAAATTCCAAAACATATTAAGCTCCTTCTCCCCGTAATATAAGCAGATTTATCAATAAACGCAACGCCTTCGCCTTATTCATTAACAGCTAAAATAGCGCTTGCAATAAAGCAAAAAAACAGATATATTATCGGCATGAAAAAATGGGGTTTATATATTGCATTATTGACTATGTTGGTTGCTTTGCCGGCAGGTGCACAAATCAAAATGAAACCGCGTTATGAAGGTAAAACGGTAAATATTTTTGTGCCGCATTATAAAGCACAACCGCAAAGGAATAAAATTTATACGCCGGATCGATACAGCTGTTCAATGCGGCGAAAGTTGAAATATTGTATTGACCGCAAGGGGAGGGCGCTAAACGGGCAAATTGTGCTCACCAACGGACAAACAGTGACCTATGCCTCATATATCAACGGTTATCAAAACGGCGAAACGTCGGTATATTCCACCGACGGAACATTGGTTGAACGAGCAATGTTTAAAAAAGGTGTTCTCGATGGTGAAGCTGTGGAATATTATATCAACGGCAATATATGGCTGATTAAGCATTATGATGACGGTGCTCTGAACGGCAGAGTGGAAGAATATGACATCAATGGTGCATTGGTCGGGCAAATGACCTATAAAAAAGGTTGGCTGAAAGACGGCTATTGTCGCAATGAGAAAAGCGGAAAAACCATGCATGAACGCTATCAAGACGGCAAATTTAATCAAATTATTCCATGTGGCGCCGATTCCACCAGTGATGAATTGATGTAGAGTATGTGGTAGCAATTATTCTCATTTTTTTACCTGTTAAAAATAAGTTAGCCAAGTAATGTCTACTTGGCTAACTAGGTAATTATGCGGCATTGAATTTATTTGTCGGTTGTTTACATCGCGGACATTTCCAATCTTCCGGCAAATCTTCAAAGGCAACTCCGTCGTGCTCTGCCGGATCGTAAATATACCCACAAACCGAACAAACATATTTTCCGCTTTTGGTTTTGAAGGTAATATTTCCTATCGGCAACGTCTTTGGCGGATTATTTAAGTCAACAATACGTTTTTCTTCCAAATTTTCATATCCCAACGGCGTGTGTGTCCCCATATAAACTGTTGGATGATTTTGCACAAATTCACGCACACGATTAAGTGTTTCGCGTGCCGCCGGCAAATCTTCGTACACAACAGAAAGTTTATTTTCATAAAGCGCTTCGTCGGTATAAGTCACATCACCGTGCATCATATAAAATAAACCATCATTTTCGGCAATAATACTATTGCCTTTTGTATGACCTTTAGCTTTGAGATAATACACTCCGTCGACAATTTTTTGACTTTCCGGAAAATTATAATACGCACCGTCCGTAAATTTTACCGGCACGATGTTTGGTAAGTTTTTCAGCTCATCAGTATCACATTCCTCCTCGTTGACATAAATCAAAGCATTCGGAAAGCTTTTCAGTTCGCCGGTGTGGTCGCTATGTTTATAGCTTTAATTTCCATTTTTTAGTTCTTTATCAATTATTCGTTATTTTTTCATCATTGCCAAGCGTTGACCGAGTTCATAAGCTTTTTGCATATCTTTTGGAAATTGCTCATCGCGAACTTTAGCTTTATGGTCGGCATCAAAATAGTCGCAATCATACTTTGAATAATCGGTATATTGGAACGTATCAAAAGCATAAAGCGCTTCCGAATAGCCAAACACATGGCGCAAACTTTCCACATTTTCATCTAAAATGATGTGATAATTGCTGGCATTAAACCAACTTTCTGTTGCATTCATGGTCATAATCATTGCCGTTGGTAAGGTATGATCTAAAACACGCTTCATTCCACCGTTTATTTCGTCTTTCATATATGTATGTGCCGGAAACATAAAACGTTCCATAAAGGCACGGCACATACCGCTCGGATATGAGTGATAAACCGGCGAGCCGATAATCACGGCATCGGCATGCAAACACTTTTCCAAAACAGGACGCAAATCATCTTTATAGAAGCATAAACCGTTGGTATTATTCCCCTTGCGCTTGCATATAAGACAACTGATACAGCCTTTATAATTAAGGTCATATAAATTAACAACTTCAACTTCGGCACCTGTTTCCAAAGCCCCGCGCGCCGCCTCGTTCAGCAGTTTGGCTGTGTTGAAATTTTTACGCGGACTACCGTTAATTATCATCACTTTTGTCATTTATGACTCCAAATTTTTGATATCTTCAATAATCTGCTTTGTTGTCATACCTACTTCGCGCAACAATTCTTGCGGATTGTAGCGGTCATAGAACTCTTTTTGAAGCCCGTAAGTTTTAACTTTCATATTGGTTGCGCCGTAGAAAGCCGCCACTTTTTGCCCGAAACCGCCTTCCAAAATTCCATCTTCAAGTGTTATCACAAGCTGATGATTTTTCTTTAATTCTTCCAGCATTTTTTTATCTAGTCCAGATGCAAAACGAGGGTTAATCAAAGTCGGTTTGAAGCCGAGTTCTGCTTCAATTTGCGTTGCCAATTCTTCACCACGCTGATAAAAATCACCCAGTGCCAAAATGGCAACTTTTTCACCTGATTTTTCAATTTTAAAGGTGTTGATTGCATCAAAATTCTTGTCTGCTGAACGTGATGTTACGGCATTTCCCGGCATCAAAATCATAACCGGATGGTCTTTTTGCTCTATCGACCAATCAAGCATATTCAAATATTCTTCCTTTGAAGTCGGTGCCAACATAATTAAATTCGGAATATTGGCAAATGCGGCAATCGTGAAAATGCCTAAATGCGTAACATCGGTTAAACCGTCAAACGAGGTAAAATTAAGCAAAATCGTTACCGGATTACCGTTGATGCAAACGTCTTGTGAAACTTGGTCATAAGTGCGTTGGATAAAAGTTGAGTTGGTCACAACCAGCGGTTTGCCACCGGCTTTGGCAATCCCCGAAGCAAAAGCCACAGCATGTTCTTCGGCAATACCTGTGTCAACATATTGGCTACCCAATTGTTCGCGTAAATCAGGAGTTAAGCCGGCAGTCATCGGCATCGCCGGTGTGATAACCACAAAGTCTTTATCTGATTTTGCTTTGTTTAAAATATAGTCACGCGTTAGTGATGTATAGCTTTCCGCCGGCAAAGAAATTGTATATTTTCCGGTTGCCTTATCAAACGGCAGGCACCAGTGCCATGCTTCACGATTTTCTTCCGCCAATTTATAGCCTTTGCCCTTTTGGGTGTTGATATGAACAACAATCGGGTGGTCAATATCTTTAACACTTTGCAAAACCTTAATCATAGCCTCAATATTGTTGCCGTTTTCTTCATAGATATAATCTAGCCCCAACGCCTTGAAAATATTGTTTTCAGATTTTCCGTTAGTGGCGCGCAGTTCGTTTAAATGTTCGCAAATACCGCCATGGCACTCGGCAATGGCTTGTTGATTGTCATTAACTATGATAATAAAATTAGATTTTAATTCCGAGCCGACAAAGTCAAGGGCTTCTAAAGCTTCTCCGCCGGTTAAAGAGCCATCTCCGATTAAAGCAATTACATTTTCTGTCCCGCCTTTTAGGTCTCGAGCTTTTGCCAGACCGCTGGCCAAAGATATGGAGGTAGATGTATGTCCGACATTGAACCAATCGTGTTCGCTTTCTTCAGGGTTTGTATAGCCGGAATCTTCCGGAAAACAAGCATCATCAATATACCCGTTTTTACGTCCCGTGAGCATTTTGTGCGGATAGCTTTGGTGTGAAACATCAAAAACAAACTTATCCTTTGGCGAATCAAAAACATAGTGCATAGCAATTTCTGCTTCTACAATACCGAAGTTTGGCCCAAAGTGACCGCCGATTTTGGTCAAACGATTAAAAAGTGCATCTCTGATATCTTGCGCTAAAATGTTTAGCTGAGCCATATCTAGTTTTTTGACGTCTTTCGGAGAATTGATGTTTTTTAATATATCATACATTTACTTATCCTTTCCTTAATTATTTATGTTCATAATTTATACTAAAAATTGCACCAAACAATGGTTTGATTTCAATTATCCCGAATTATTTAGGCTTTTTTTAGGTGTTGATTTATGTATATTTTTCTCGGTAAAATGATGACTTTCTTCAAACAACTCAAGAATTGTTTTATCATCGATAGTGTCGTCTAAAATAATTGTAATCCAGTATTTTTTATTCATATGATAGGCCGGATAAAACCCCTTTTGTTTAAGAAGAAGTTGGATTTTTTCTTCGTCTAGTTTGAGGTTGGCAATTTCCGTTTCACCAGACTTTGTCTTATCTAATTTGCTTTTATCCAAATTTCCGATAAGGGCGTACCACTTGTTGTTATCGGGGTTCTTAAACACACCATAGCCGGAAAATTTTTCCCACGGAAAAATCGGTTTGTCACCATATTTTTGATAAACGGCATGAGCAATCCGATTAGTTTGCGGAAATATAAAATAGTTTTCGACACAACAATATTGCTTAATATTTTGCAAGATTTTTTTATATTCGGCACGCACTTCGCCAACAAATCCGGCTTCCATGCTCTCAACCCTGAGCGGAAAATATATATCATCACTGTCTGTTTCAAAAACATCACCACTCACTTTTCCGCCTGAACTGATTTTAACAACAGCTCTGAATTGATTGTTCATAAATTCTTTTTGATAAATCCACACATCGTCCGCCTTTTGAAATCCAAAATCGGCAAGTTTGGAAAATTCAATTTGCGAACGCTTAAAAATATTTTCTTCAATAATCGGCATTGTTCAGCTTTCAAAATATTGCACATTGTGTTCATGAAAACGAGGTTTTACAATGGTCGGATAATGCTCACAAATATATTTGTAACGCGGGCAATCTGAACCATGGTCATTGATCATACCGGCGGCTTGCAAATAAGCATAAACCGTTACACTTCCCAAAAACTTAAAACCGCGCTTTTTCAAATCTTTACTAATCATATCCGATAAGCCGTTTGCTGCCGGAATTTCACCGGCGCCGTGCTTATTATAGCAAATGGTTTTGCCATCTGTATAAGCCCATAAATAGTCGCTAAAACAACCGTATTCATCTCGAATTTTACGAAAACATTGAGCATTATGTATAATGGCTCTGATTTTTCGTTCGCTTTTAATCATACCATCGGCAGACATAATTCGGGCAACATCTTTTTCGCCATAAAAAGCTATTTTGTCGTAATCGAAGTTATTAAAGCACCGACGAAAAATTTCTCGCTTGTTGATAATAATGTTCCAACTAAGGCCACACTGCAACACTTCCAACATCAAAAATTCGAATTGCTTGCGGTCATCATGAACCGGCACACCCCATTCCTCATCATGATATTTAATATTAAGCGCCGACGTATTGCCCCAATTGCAATATGCCATCAAATACCTTCCTTTTACTTCAAATTATCCCTGAAAAATTTTTCAATTTTATCAAACGGAATTTTTTCGACATTATCATATAAATCAACGTGGTTAGCGTTTGGTACAATATATAGCTCTTTGTTATCACCTTTGAGCTTTTTGAAGGCATCTTCACCAAAATAGCGGCTGTGTGCTTTTTCGCCATGAACAATTAAAACCGCATTTTTAATGGTGTGGGCATAAGCCAAAATCGGTTGCGTTATCAGCGAAAGTGACGAGGTATAGTTCCAATGCCCGTTAGAATTGATTGAACGTTCATGAAAACCGCGCGGTGTTTTGTAATACTCGTAATATTCTTTAACAAACAGCGGTTCGTTACCGGTCAGTTTTTCCGGCAGACCGCTCGCTTCGGCAAATGTAGCGTTTTTATAGTCCGAAGTTCGTTGATTGTTCAAATTTTGGCGCAATTCATATAAATCCTGTTCTGACATTGAATCGTTATATCCTTTGGCTGAAACCCGTGTCATATCATACATTGTTGAGGCCACCGTTGCCTTAATGCGCGTATCTTGTGCGGCAGCATTCAGTCCAAAACCGCCAAACCCGCAAATGCCGATAATACCGATTTTATCCGCATCAACTTCCGGCAGAGTGCTTAAATAATCCACAGCAGCACTAAAATCGTCGGTATTAATATCCGGTGAAGCAACATTGCGGACATTTCCGCCGCTTTCTCCGGTAAAGGACGGGTCAAACGCCAGTGTAATAAAACCACGTTCGGCCATGGTTTGCGCATATAAACCCGAAGCCTGTTCTTTCACCGCCCCAAACGGACCGGAAACGGCAATGGCTGCCAGCTTATCTGCACCTTTTTCTTTTGGCTCATATAAATCTCCTGTCAGTTCTATCCCGAAACGATTATGGAATCTAACTTTTTTAACTTCCACTTTATCAGATTTAGGGAAAACTTTATCCCAACCGTCGGTAGCTCCAAATGCTTTATCCGGTACAGCAAAAACCAATCCCAAAGCCGTCATACCCAAAGCGCAAAATGTTTTTATGTTCATTATTTATTCTCCTTATTTAAAATCTTTCAGTAAAAAAATATTAGTTACGAAAATTCATCAGGTCAAGAATTTTTGAATTCAGATATTATCAAAAGGTATGTATATTTTCAAAAAACAAGATTTGGTTCATTAAATGCTCTGTGTTTTGTTATCAATAAACAACATGTTGAGTGTTCACTTTTCTCTTCTTTATAAGAGATAATTTATCGTCTACATTAAACCGTCACGAGCAATTGTTGCAGTTTGTGTTATCTTTTTTAGGCAGCATTGTAACTAAATATTTCTATTTATCGGTGCTGTAAGATGCAGACAAAAAAGCCGTCGGTACCGGTAGAAAGCGGGGAACATTTCAGCCAACGTGTTTCGGTTAAAGGGTAGGGGAGTTCAAGCTTGCGTTCCCAAAGTTTTTCCATATTTACCGTTTCGAAATGCGGATATTTTTGTAAAAATGCCTCTATGCGTTGCTCATTTTCTTCCGGCAACACAGAGCAAGTCATATAAACAATGCGTCCGCTCGGTGTTAAGTGTTGAACGGCAATATCCAAAATTTCTTCTTGTGCTTGCTCAATGGCTTTCAGTTGTTTCGGGGTTAAGCGATATTTGGCGTCGGGAGAACGGCGCCAAGTACCACTGCCGGAACACGGTGCGTCAACAATAAAACGGTCAAACTTATCGTTTGGAGAAATTTTTTCAATTTGCTTGATGTTTTTAATACCCAAACGTTCGGCTCTGACCGGTAAGCCTTCCATACGCTTCAGATTTTTATCGTGCGCCAAAATTGTGCCCTTGTTATTTAATATGGCACCAAGCAATAAACTTTTGCCGCCCCCGCCGCAACAATAGTCGATAATTTTATGTTCGGCACGCACGTCGCACAAAATGGCACCAAGTTGCGAGGCTTCGTCTTGCACC
>OMQE01000030.1 GCA_900313155.1 uncultured Rhodospirillaceae bacterium
AAGAAAAATGAAGAAGAGTTTAAAATATTCAAAAATTATAGCGTACACCAAACGAAATTTCTTGTCTGTTATAGCCGTGTTCCGGACGCTCGGCTTCATATTTTCCGACAATTTCCATATTATCTGTTAAGTCAAAAGCAGCTTCAGCCTTATATATCAGGCGATTACCGAAATCTTGCGTTGCAATGTTTCTTTGTGCGCTTATTTGCACACGCCATTTTTCAAAATCGCTGAAAATGCCAACTTCAGGCTCTAATGCCACAAATTGATTGCGTGGTATAAATCCGCCATATTCTCCGCCAACACTCAAAATACCATAGAGCCAAAACCACTCGAAAATCCCTAAAGTTTTCCCCATGCCGAAATGAGCGTCAACAACCATTCCTTCTTCAAAGTTACGTGGGTTATACGTCCTTTTCAAAACCATGCCGGAACTATATGACCATGGCGAAAAGATGCTGTCCGTCGGTGTTAGAGCCACAATATCAAGAACTGTCAGCTGTTGCAAAACCAAACGATGTCGTTGTCCATAATAGCGCCAATTACTTTCCAAAACCTTCAGCCCTGCCCCTTTGATAAGTCCGGCATTATTATCAGTTAATGCGGTGTACGCCGGTCGCAAAGCAATTTCAACATAAGACAAATGGCGATTTTCCCCAACATTCAGCGCAACTTGGCGAGAATCGTGAGCTTTGCTTGGTTCTGTTCCCGATAACTTTGGTTCCGGCAAATTTGATATCTTACTACGTTGCCGAAGCACGGCAAAGCTGTTTTTTCGATATTCGGCCAATTCCAATTCGCGTGCAACATATTGGTATTGATAATATTGATATAAGGTATCTAAAATCAGCGGCTTATCATGTTCTGAAAAATTATCCGTATTATAAATATGTTCTCTAATGCCTTTCTTAAAAGCATCAAATTGCTGTTCGTTCATCAAACTTATTTGCGTTTGAATTTTGGTATATCTGGCTGGACGATAGTTGATATTGTCGACTAAATTCGGAATATTTTTTATTTTCTTCAGAGTATCAAGCGGGATTGCCCACCATTCAAAATCTTTAGTTAAAGATAATTCCGGCCGTACAGCTTCCAAAATTTCCAAAATCATATATGAGCAATTTTTATTCAAGAAAAAATACTGTATTTGCGCATTTCGAAGCTCATACAGATGGTTGACAAACATCTTTTGTTCTTCATTTGTTAAGTTAAGATGGTATTCCCAAATATCTCTATTTTCAATATTATTATATGCATTTATAATATCCCAATACGGGTGAATACTATAACTGCCCATATATCCGCCAAACAAGCCCTTAAATGCAAAAACAACTCCTTGTTCATCGCCGGAATCGGCCCCGAAATTAACCCCATGCGCTAACATTTGTGTCCCCTTTCGCGCCGTATCAATGCGAATCAAAGTGTGTCCGAATAATGATGCCGGATTATTCATATATGAATCGGTGAACAAAAGAGTTATGCCGCTAGGACGAATATCATCAATAACTTGCAGATATTCCGCACAATTATCAAGATTACCACTAACCAAATGTTGCTCTTTCAGCCACTCAAAACGTGCCGGAAATTCACATTTCAATTTATCTTCTTTTTGCGAAAAAGCCTCTATTTCCGCCTTCAATTCCGCTTGCGGATTAACTTTACCCTCGGGACTGATATAAAAATTATCATTAACAATCAAACCCTGATATTGATGACCGCTCTGCTGGTAGTGCAATAGTCTCAACCAAGCATTTGATAAAGCATAATCATCATAATTTATCGTTTGTGCCTGAACAGATAAACTATTGAATAAAAAAACAAATATTGCAAAAAATAAACATTTCATATAAGAAAAAACGGCAACTTAACCCTGTCAAGTTGCCGTCCTAAATTCAAATTCTAAACGTGAGCAATTTCCATCACACGCAAGGTAACATCAGCAACTTCAACATTGTCATTATCAAAAATATACGCAAAATTCTGTTGCAAATCTTTACCCAACGTTTCACTGTCCACATTCATCATGCCAGCCAAGGTTTCAATGGTTTCCCCTTTACCTGCCGCCGCATCCATGGCAAATTGTTCCATATTGTCTTCCAAAAATGCCAACATCATACGGCCTGTTCCGCCGGTAATACGACCGTTTGGATCGCAACCTGATGTACCAAATGTTACACCAAAGGTATTTGAGCCGAAAAAGCCGTTTGTGGTTATAGCTAATGACTGCGGAATAATACCGGATTGTCCGCGCCAAGCCATAGAGCCCAAGCCGCAACCACCGGTCGAATCTACTGCATGAGCAGATGTTGCCAAACCCATTACTGCTGTTACAACGACAGCGCCTAAAATTTTTTTCATGGTTTTCTCCTTATATTTCGTTTCATTTTGAATATATAAAGTTTTATTGCTGTTGTATAGTGTTGTAACAACTTTTGCACAGGTTTAACTATCTGCCCAAAAAAAATCTCTTGATTAAAAAAGAGATTTTTCAACAAACCACAACCTTTGCCGTTCATAACGCCGGCAATGATAATACTTTTTGCAAAACAACACGTTATACGTGCTGCCAAATAAAGAATAAAATTGCAAAAACAATAAATGCTATAACATACCAAAACATAACCAAACTCCTTTTTTATCATGTGTTCATAATAACATAAAATTTACTCCAGTCAAGAATTAAAGGCAAAAAGTCTGACACTAAAGCCATATTTCCCTTATATTTCTTTTATTATCTGATAAAATTAGTAAA
>OMQE01000039.1 GCA_900313155.1 uncultured Rhodospirillaceae bacterium
CAATGGCAGAAAAAAGCTCGTGCCGGTGACAAAGAAGCGGCTGTTTATGCGCGGGTTGTTGAGCCTATTATTGCGGCGCTTGAGCAGGGCAAGCCGGCCATTACGGCGGCACCTGATGCAGCAGATAAAGAAGCATATAAAGCCTATAAAATGTTGCAACTTTTAACCTCTAAACCGGTTTTGTATGTTTGTAATGTGGACGAAGATGCGGCAGCCGAGGGAAATGAATTTTCGGCCCGAGTAGCTGAAATGGCGGCATCGGAAGGTGCTCAAAGCGTGATTATTTCTGCTGAAATAGAATCTGAAGTGGCGCAATTGGAATCGGAAGAAGAAAAGAAGGACTTTTTGGCGGCATTGGGTTTGGAAGAAACCGGTTTGGCAAAAATTATTCATGCCGGTTATAATTTGTTGGGGTTGCAAACATATTTTACCGCCGGCCCGAAAGAAGTTCGTGCCTGGACATTTGTTAAAGGCATGAAGGCGCCACAGTGTGCCGGCATTATCCACTCGGATTTTGAACGCGGATTTATCAGGGCCGAAACAATTTCGTATGATGATTACGTTAAATTTGGGGGCGAACAGGGATGTCGAGATGCCGGCAAAATTCGCTCTGAAGGTAAAGATTATCTGGTTCAAGACGGCGATTTGATGAACTTTTTATTTAACGTTTAGAAAACAAAATAAAACGGCGGTGTTAAAAACATCGCCGTTTTAAGTATCAGTGTATTAACATCAGAACCAATATCCCATATTTAAGTAATAGTATGGGTCGGTGTTGTTTTTAAGCGGCGCAGCAGCTTCGGCACCCACTGTGAACTGTTTATAGTTGTATTGTGTTTTCAGACGCAATAAACCGGAATTACGTTGCAGACGTTCATCTGTGATGTCATATTTACCGGCCATATCTTCCACATTAGCCGTGGTATGATAGCGCTCGCCAAATTCATGATAATAGCGGCCGCCGGCAGTCAGTTTCAGCGCTTGATGCTCATCAATTGCAAAAGTTTTGCTTACATCTGCACCTAAAATAGACTTGGTTGAGAACACACTGCCACCATCTACTTTCAAACCGCCTTGGCTTTCCTGATAGCCTTCCATGTGCATACCGGTCAGGCTCAATCCGGCGGTTGGCGCAATTTCAACCCCGCCAAAATCAAAGGTATAGCGTGCTAATGTGTCGGCACCGTAATAATATTCAGTGGTATCGCCTTTAAAGCGCTTATCTAAACCCTGACGGCGGAAATGACCATGTCCGAACCCGCCCTTTGGCTTGAACATTGCCGATATACCTGCGCGATGATAAGTGAGCGGCACAAACATTTCCATACTGTTATTGTAGCGGCTGGAGTTGTCATTATATTTGCTGTGTGTTCTGGCTACATACAAGCCCAAACCCCCGCGAGCATACATATCTGCCTTGGCATCAACAAAGCCATATGTTGAAACAGTGTGTTCGTCGTAGCCGCTTAATTGACCTTTGTCGTCGGCTTTGCCTCCTAAATACATGGTATTAACACGTGCACGAACATCTTCATTGCTCGGTGTTAACACATCTTCATCAACGGCTCGGTTAATAAGGTGTTCTGTTTCCATATTCTGACTGGCAATATTTGGTAAAATACCCAACCCAAGCGTTTGGGTCACAGCGTTGTTGAGCGTAGTGCGCGAGCTCATCAGTTTTAAGGATTTGAAGGTATTTGCTCCTTTTTGTGCCGTATAGTTTGCCTCCAAATAATTAGCAACATCGGCATCATCAATAATGGTTTTGAGAGATTTTTTCGTCATCACCACATCGGTGTTACCGATATTATTTTCTTGTGTAGAAGCATCGAACATATAAGAATTTGAAACAACTTCAACACCTTTGTCTTCGCCAACAAAGGCATCCTTTTGCGTATAGGTATTTTCAAACCCATTTTCAACAATGCTGGAATCGGCGGTAATCTGACCGGTGAACGATTCGGCTACATATTGTCCGCCAGCAGCCAAAACATTTTCGGTATCGCCGTTTTCAACACCGGTGCCAAAGTCGATGGCGTTGGCAGTGGTAATTTTTCCGCAATTGAGCAACCTGACGTTAGCTCCCAAACCAGAAGACATCATAATCAGCGAAGAAGCTTGTTTTTCCTCTTCTTCATCATTCAGCCAAATTGTTCGACTGGCACTGGCAGGGCTGTTCAAATTTCCAGTATATACGCAAGTTCCTCCTTTAGCACAATCTATATGTAGAGCCGGAGAAGTTGTATCAGATGGCGTTATCGTTGTATTATCCGGAACATAAACCATTTGGCCTTCAACTTCTTTTTGTTCCAGATTATAGTTTTTTACAACATATATACCGTAGCTGTTGTTACCGAAAGTAATATTTCCGGTGTTTTTGATGTCCACCTTTGTATCGGCACTATTGACAACAGCATAAATGCCATAGGCATTATCACCAACATTGATATTACCGCTGTTAACAATAGAAGTCGGGTCTTCTGCATAAATACCGTAACCATTGTTGCCGACAATAATACTTGCACCCAATGCATTCTCTACCGAAACCGCATCCTTACCGGCATAGATGCCATAACTTTTGACGCCACTGCTACTATCACTACCATTACCGACGTTGATTTCTCCGGCATTGATAATTGTGGCAGAACCTTCCGAACGTATTCCGATACTGCTTGTACCTACTTTAATATTACTCTTATTTTCAATTCTATTGAGATATCCTCCCAAAATACCGATAGCATTAGAACCTTCAATCAAAATTTCATTACTATTAGTTAAAGATGTTCCAGATGTTGCAGAAATGCCAACACTACCACCTTCAGCATTGGTCAGAGAAATTTTACCGCTGTTAGAGATTGACGACCAGTTACCGCTTAAGTCAATACCTGTTGCGCTGTTCCCTTCAATGTTTATGTTTCCGGTATTACTAAAGGTTGCACCGTCAACAGCCTTAATACCAAAACTGTTAGAGCTTGCGGTATTTGATATTATTATATTACCATTGTTAGTTAACGTTCCTTCCGTACCGGAGACATTAATCCCGATACCATTCTTATTATTAATGGTAATTATGCCGCTGTTAGTTAAGGAGTCGCCAGCCGCCACATCTATACCAATGCTACCACCGCCGGAATTAGCTAATGTGATATTGGCGGCATTGGAAATAGTGCCCATTGTTTGTGTAACACTGATTCCTTTACCTCGAAGTCCCGATATATTGATAACGCCCTTGCTTAAATTATTTAGGCTTGTTCCACTGGTGGCTAAAATACCAACACTGCCCTGACTGTTCGAGTTGTCAAGTGTAATTGCCGCATTATTACTAATATTAGCAACCGTATTTGAAAGGATTCCCGTTGATTGTTTGCCTTGGATATTGATTGCACCGCTATTGGTCAATGTTGTTCCGCTTGAAGCATCTATGCCAATACTACCGCCTTCTGTGTTGCTGATATTGATTGGCGCGGCGTTTGTAATTGTTGTAACGGTATCTGTGACACTGATTCCTTTACCTTGTGCACCAACAATCGTAATAATACCATTTCCCTGATTATCAATGCCGGCGCCACTGGCTACTTTAATACCAACACCATTCGTTGAAGTGTTCAGCGTCAGTTTTGCATTGTTTGTTATGTTTATTTTTTGTGCAGAACTTGTGCTGTTTATGGCAACGCCTTCCTGACTTTTTATAGTGATATCACCGGTGTTATCAAGGGTTGTTGTATCGGCAACATTGATGCCTATGCCTGAAGTTGTGCCATCATAATTGCCGTCATTAACGGTTGTTACATTGATTTTCCCTTTATTGGTAACGGTTCCAACAGTTCCGGTTGTGTTAATTGCCTTACCTTCGTAGCCGCTGATATTGATAACACCTGTGTCGGTATTTTCGATGCTGCTGCCGCTTATGGCTTGAATACCAACATTACCGGTACTCGTTGCATGAGATAATGTAATAGTTCCGGAATTGGTAACTTTATCAACTTTTCCGCTAGAAATACCAATACCACTACTACCAAACACATTTATTGAATTGGCATTGGTTATTGAAGTTCCGCTTTCCGTATCAATGCCAATGGCATTGTTGTTATAAACCGAAATTTCGCCATTATTAAGAATTGAAGCAATTGCTTTGGCCTTAACGGCTGCACCGCCGGTTTTTTGTTGATTTGCTTGCAAATTTTTTTGTCCTAAAATAAGCTTTCCGCCATCCATATTTGTCAAAGTCAAAGTTTTCTCAACAGTTTCTTCAGCATCTTTTTGCGGATTACTGCGCACGGCATATCCGTTATTGCCCAAAGCTTTTATTTCGCCGGAATTGGTTATTTTATTAGCGCCGGTTGCATAAACAGCGGTTCCGTCATCATTAAACGCTGTGATGTATTTTGTGTTGCTGACTTCAGTTTTTCCCTTGGCATATATACCATAAGTATCATCAGATTTGTTATAAACATTTATGATTCCGTTGTTCGTGATTTTGCCGGTGGAATTTTCATCGGAAAGAATACCGTAACTTCCGTCAACCGGAGCATTTTCTGTCCCAACGTTAATAATACCATCGGCGCTGTTTGTGGCATCAGCATCTTCGTCTGTTTCCAAAGCCCAACTGTTATCGCCCAAAATATTTAAGGTAGCGCTGTTGCTGACTGAACCGCCATTGGCATAAATAGCTGAGCTGTTTGCATTGTGCAAATTTATCTCTCCGCTGTTGGAAATTTCGGCATCTCCCTCGGAATATATGGCATAACCGTGCGGGGCTGTATCATTTTCATCATTATAGAAATCTATAGTCCCACTATTAGTTACTTTTGAACTTTCACTGGTTTCGGCAATATAAATAGCATGACTGTTTTGAACACCTTTATCTACTGTTCCCACAGTGATGGTTCCGCTGTTGGTCACATTTGCCTTACCGCCAATATGAATACCATTAGTATCATTGGTATAAACATTGATGTTTTGTTTATTTTTAACCGTATCGGAACCGAGTGTATAAATACCGGCGCCGCGCGTGTTAGTATAAACATTGATTTGCCCCTCATTTTCAATATTTGAGGTAGATCCTGTCGTTGAAAAAATACCATATCCGGTAGAAATTGAATTATCTTTTTCAGCTGTATCGGCAGCCCCAACATTGATAACACCGGTGCTTTGGTTGCGAATATCTATATTGCCGTTAGCATAAATGGCCGTGTTTTCATTACCCTGCATATCAATCTTACCGGCATTACGAACAATCGTTCGCCCGGCCGCATACATGCCAATAGAACGCTTGAACGTGGAAGTGATATTACCGGTTATTTCGTTCAACATAGCAGCATTACCGGTTGAATCACTGGCCATAGCCGCTGCAAAATCGGTATTTGTAGAAATACTCCCACTGTTGGTAATATAGGCACTATCTTTTGTATCTGCCGCTAAATACATACCAATGTTGTTGGTAACGCTATCAATATCCGGCAAATTACGATTTTCAATGGTAATTGTTCCCTTATTGATGCCGATTCCTTGCTCTGTGTCTACCTGCATGCCACTAACAAATGAGGCATCACGGATAGTAATACTGGCATTTTCATCATTCAATATTTTTTCGGTTGTTGATGAAGACGAAACAAGTTCATTGCCCAATGTGCGCGGCTTGGTGTTCATTGTGGCAAGACCGATAATAGGATTATAATTGGCAAAAGGATTTTCGGCGTCGGTACTTGGGGTCGTTGGATCTAAATCACCACTTGGCGTAGCTTCATAAATAATTGATTTTTGGTTAATTGCCTGACTGTATGCACCGCCGAAAATAATGGCGTCAACCGCATCACGATAAACATGGATTGTACCGTTGTTGATAATTGGCGTTGCTCCGCCAAAATCATTTTGCATTGCCATTGATTTATACGAATAAATATCGATATATCCGTTATTGATTAGCGAGGCATAAGGTGTTCTAACACCATTGGCATACATGGCGATATTGTTTGTATATTTTGTGGTGGTATTATCTGCATTACCCAATATAATACGTCCGTTGTTGGTCAGAGAACCGCTGTTGAAAGAAGCCATACCGTAACTGTTGCTAACTTCCATGGTAATAACAGCATCAGTGCTGTTGATTAGTGTCGGAATAAGCGAAGTGTATAAGGCAGAAACGGTACCAGAGCCTTCAACAGAAAGCATACCATAGTTAATTCGATTGTTTGAAGATGGTGATGTTATAGATATATTCTTGTTGTTGGTAATTTTTCCACCATGAACAGACTGCATACCTGCCGCCACATTAACGGCTTCACCGCTACCATTGTCATTTAATTTAATAATTATATCGCCGTCATTGAGGGCTGTTGTGTTGGCATCAGCGCGTATGCCGACAACGCCGCCTAAACCTTGGCGTAAAGCAGAGGAAGAAGAGGAAGTGTAATTTCCTGTATAACTTAAATCAATATTGCCGTTGTTACGAATGAACACTTTTTCTGCTCGATTGATGCTTTTTGAACCATTCAAAAAGTCATAATCTAAATAGCTTCCCATGCCGACTAATTCTACGGCGACCTTAGTTTCAGAACCTGCTGAACCGTCACCTGCACTTAATTCTATTTTACCTTGGTCGGCATTGGTGAGTGCAATTGTGTCTTGATTGAGATTTTTGCCGGCATTGATAATAATACCTTCCATACCAATCAATGAGCCGGCAATTGCCGTTGCCGTGCTACAGGCACCTAAAATGGCAGAACCCCTGATTTCTCCATTATTAGATATGCTGGAATTGGTATCAGCATACATTCCGATAAGAGTATCACTTTCTTTGGTTCCGGAAAAGCGC
Source organism: uncultured Rhodospirillaceae bacterium (assembly GCA_900313155.1). Lineage (GTDB taxonomy): Bacteria > Pseudomonadota > Alphaproteobacteria > RF32 > CAG-239 > RUG410. The sequence continues at coordinate 6,815 of OMQE01000039.1, forward strand.
ATCTCTATACCGTTTGTAGGGTTTGAGCTACTGAGGCTGTTACCATTATTAACGGCGGTTGAAGATTCACTGGCAACCATACCAATAGAAGCCGTATTGGCATTGATGTTGATGTAACCATTGTTTGTGATGTGGCTTTTAGCTATTGAATCCATAGCTATTGTTCCGGCGCCGGCGTTAAGAATTCCATCGGCAGAATTTATATAACTGGCACCTTTATCAGCCTTTAAGATAACATCAAGATATTCCGAATTTTTCAAAACATTGGTGTTGAAATCTATGCTTGATATAGCTTCAGTATTAGAATTTGTATGGCTGATAACCTTATCGTTGGTCGTATCTGTGTTAACAGTTTTAGTGATAATAGCCTTTGTGCCGGCAAAAGCGCCCAAACTGTAATATGGTTCTTTTTCTTCAGACGAACCGCCATGGCCACCGCCGCCACCGCCACCAAGTGCTAAAGCTAGGGCAACACCTCCAATCAGCAAACCACCGCCGGCCCACCAAACCCATGGCGCAACCCGATATTGCTCGCGTCCCATTGCACTATATGCTTCGCGCGAATTTGCCGTCATTGGCACAGCACTGGAACGTTGAACAAAATCATCATATCCGACAATGCGCTGTGTGCATGGGTGGCGTGGGTTAGCTCCCGACGCCCTAAAAGCATTATATGTATATGTATCACGTCGTTTGGCTGCTATACACAAGCCCGTGTCACCATTACGGTTAACCGAATCAATGTTTAAACCGCGATACACCGAAGCACGCAAAGATTCAACATCTCCTCTTTGCGCCAGTGAATACATTTTATTAAAGGATTCCGGCGGTAATCCCCAAGCCTTAACATTTTGAGGAATCATTGCTAATGAAAACGAATAAATCGTTACGCCGCAAACCAACTTTATAAACAACGTGTTTTTAAACATTGCCAGCCTTTCAGATACAATTTTACATTGTTATCCTAAAAGTAAAGATTTAATTTTTAATTAAAAAAGAGCCGTTAATACAGTAACAAGGTATTATTTTGCAAAAAAACAGTCTCAAAAGTTATTGAGACTGTTTTTAATTCATTTATGTTTTATACTAAACTTATTTTGCGCGTTGAGCAGGTGCTCTACGACGCGGTGCGCCGCGGCGAGCCGGACGACGTGCCGGTCTGTTTTCTGCCGTTTTGGTGTCTAAGTTCGGTTCATAGGTTTTGCAGCTACAATTTTCACCGCAAGTGCATTCTTTGCCTTCTTGGCAACCGCAAGTGCATTTATCGCCGCATTTGCAGTGGCAACAACAAGCGCAACAACGTGAACAAATACCAGCCAAAATACCGGCAACGGATGGAACAGCCAAGAACAACCAAAGCTGTTGCAAAGCCTCGCCTTGTAACATAATTGCCGGACCGAAACTGCGTGCCGGATTAACCGAAACGCCGGTAATAGGCAAACCTAAAATGTGTAACACGGCCAAAGTTAAGCCAATCACCACACCGGCAATACGCAAATCGCATTCGGTTGTTTTCAAAATCACTTTTACAAAAATAAATGTGGCGATAAATTCAAAAATAATCGCCGCGGTCATGGTATATCCGCCGGCATAGTTTTCGCCCCAACCGTTTTGTCCCAAACCGTTTGCCAAATCGTAGCCGTTAATGTGGCCTTCAACCGCCATATATTTAATCAGCCAAGCAGCCAGAGCGGCACCGCCGAGTTGGAACAAAACGTAGCCGATAACATCTACAAATTTCATTCTGCCGGCGCAAAAAACACCAAATGTAACAGCCGGATTAACATGGCAACCGGAAACAGGACCAATGGCATAAACCATGGCCATCAAAGCCAAACCAAACGCTAAAGCAATGCCTACATGCCCCACATACGGTGCCGAAAAAACAACTGTTCCGCACCCCACAAAAACCAGAACAAAAGTTCCAAACAATTCTGCAATATATTTTTTCATATAAAAATCTCCTCATAAAATCATACGCCGTCAGTTTATAAAACTTTTGGCTTGCGATAAAGGTCATTTTGCCCTTTCTCCACACTTATAACAGTTATTTATTTAATTTTTTCTTTACGCGGGTAGGAAAATATGTTCCGTACATCATTGTATGCTTTTGCTCAGCCACAAGCGTTTTTTGTGAAACGTGTTAAAAAAAGTGATGATTTTTTAACTAAAAAGCGTATAATTGTGTGTAAAACAAAAGGAGATAACCCAAAATGGTGGCGGCAGTTTGTATTCATAACGCAACGGTGTTTAATGGTTACACCATGATGCGTAATTGTGCGGTGCTTATCCGGCAACATAAAATTATAGATGTTTTTAATGAAGAACGTCTAGCGCGCAAAAATTTTAAGGCCGATACATTTTTTATAGATGCTAAAGGTGCTTATTTAGCCCCTGGATTTATTGATACGCACATTCACGGCTTTGGCGGCTATGGCACAGAAGATTGTAATCCGGAATCTATTCTAAAAATGTCGGAAGGGTTGCTGAACTATGGCGTGACATCATTTATTCCAACGCTGTATTCGGCACCGAAAGAACAAATGTTAGCAGCCATAAAAGCTGTTACCGCCGCTATGGGAAAAGAAAAAGGCGCTCGTATTTTGGGTATGCATTTGGAAGGTCCGTTTATTTCTGCCGACAGATTAGGGGTGCAGTCGGCCGATTCGATAAGTCCGGTTGATTTAGATTTGATGGAGCAATTTTGGAAGGCTTCAAAAGGACATATTGTCAATATGACGGTGGCACCTGAACTGAAGCATATGCGTGAATTAGCATTATTTTGCCTTTCAAAAGGAATGGTGTTGCAAGCCGGACATACTAACGCCACCTACGAACAAATGGTGGAGGGTATGCAGGCTCGCATTATGCATGTCACTCATTTGTTTAATGCTATGAGCCGTATGCACCATCGTGACCCCGGTGCGGTGGGAGCGGTGTTTATTCACCCAGAGCTTTCGTGCGAAATTATTGCTGACGGAATCCATATCAATCCTGAAATTATCAAGTTTTTGCTAACCTGTAAGTCGCTCGATAAAATTGTGTTGGTTACCGACGCCTTAAAGCCGACCAAGCAAAAAACAAAACCGTTGATTGCCAATGGTGAAGAAGTATATCTCAACCAATGTTTTTACCGCAAGGCAGACGATGCTATTGCCGGTTCGGCTTTAACAATGGTTGACAGCGTGCGGAATATTGTCTCTTATGGAATGCATTTAGAACAGGCAGTGCACATGGCGGCGACTAATCCGGCACGAATTATGAAACAAGATCATTTAGGGGTAATTGCGCCGGGATATGATGCCGACTTAGTGCTTTTAGATGAAAAACTCAATGTGCTTTATACAATTGTTAACGGAAAAATTTTTAATAAAGGGAAAGAAATATGCGTGTCATAATTAAAGAAGATGCATCAATGGTTTCGGAATGGGCGGCTGAATATGTGGCGTTCCGGATTAATGAATTTCATCCGACGGCAAAAAAGCCGTTCGTTTTAGGCTTGCCAACCGGTTCAACACCGCTCGGTATGTATGCTCACCTCATTAAAATGTGCCAAAAAGGGCGTGTTTCGTTTGAAAATGTCATCACTTTCAATATGGATGAATACATCGGGTTGGCGCCTTCTCACCCGCAAAGTTATCACTATTTTATGTGGCAAAATTTCTTTAAAGACATCGATATTAAACCGCAAAATGTGCATATTTTAAATGGTTTAACTAAAAATTATGCCAAAGAATGTGCCGATTATGAAAGAGCAATCGCCGCGGTGGGCGGTGTGCATTTATTTATTGGCGGTGTTGGGGAAGATGGGCATATTGCCTTTAATGAGCCGTTTTCGTCACTGAGTTCGCGCACACGTATCAAAACTTTAACCGAGAGCACCATTAAGGCCAATGCCCGCTTTTTTGACGGCGACATTTCTCAAGTACCGACTCAAGCCTTAACGGTGGGAATTGGGACTATTATGGACGCTCGCGAGGTGATGATTTTAGCCACCGGTGCCAGCAAAGCTCAAGCCTTAAAACACAGCATAGAAGGGAGCATTTCGCACATGTGGACGCTATCTGCCTTACAACAACATCCGCATGGCATTATTGTTTGCGACAAATCTGCAACCGGTGCTTTAGAACAAGCCACAACCGCTTATTTTATGGAAGTAGAAAAGCAAAAATTTTAGCTTAATGTAGAAAAGCAAAAGCTCCCAAGCCGATTGCAAACGGCGGGGAGCTTTTTTTTGGGGGTATAAAGAGAAATTAGTTCTTAGTTGAAACTAACTCGTCACGCAGAGCAAGCAAGGCAACGGCTTTGCTTGGTCTTTCTCTACAAAGAGCCTTGATATACTCTTCGACTTTCTTCATAAAAGACTTCTGTTTTCGGCAGGCGCGTGCCAAAAAAGCCTTCTTCTTCGGTAGGGATGGACTTTTTGAATCTATCAGACTGTCAATAACCGCCTTTAACCTACTGCCTTCGATTTCCTTACGAAATTTTGCACAAAAGCTGTGATCCAGCTTAACTTGTTGTGCACTGTTTTCTACTTGATTTTCATTTTCTGTCATAATTTTAAAATTTAAATTTAACATAATGCCTATATAACTTGTAAAAATAAGCTCTCTCAATATAACTACCATAAATATGAATTGCAAGCAGAAATTTCTAAAATTGATATTGACACAAATGTCAAAAAAGCATAATATAAATGCTGATGTGAAATTTTTATAATAGAGATTATGAATAAAACAGAATTGATTAAGAGCGGACAAATCGAGGATTTGAAAGCTCAAATTTTCGGGCAAAAGCTTGAAAAGAACAGTGAAGGAACTTATACAGCGGTTCTATCGGAAGAAGAAGAACTTGCTGTGGTGCAACAAGTTGTTGAAGACAACGAGCAAAGCGAGTTGTGGCGCGTGTTTTTTGAGCAATACATCAGCCACTATGCGCCTTTCAACAGTGCACTTAAGGTGCTGATTGAGTATCTGAACGTTGATTCTTCCCCAAAGTTGTTGCTGAGCGTGGCAAAA
>OMQE01000188.1 GCA_900313155.1 uncultured Rhodospirillaceae bacterium
AGACCGTATGAGTGCCTTGCAGGCAAAAAAGCATTTTGCACCGGAAGCGCAAGTTTATACCGGCGGTTTTTTCGCTAAAAATCGAGATATTGAACAAGCGCAGGTTTTATTAGGTTTTCCAAGTATAGACCATCATAATAAAAAATATTATCACGCTTCTATTTTATCAACCATTTTAGGCGGAAGTATGTCATCAAGGTTGTTTCAGGAAATTAGAGAAAAACGCGGTTTGGTATATACGGTATATAGTTTTACCAATGCACATGCGCAAACGGGGTTGTTCGGGATTTATGCCGGTTTAGATGCCGAGCAAATTAACAGCTACTTACCGGTGGTGGCAGATGAAATCAAGAAAATTTGTAATGATTGGGTGAGCGATAAAGAGCTGAATCGGGTCAAAGTTCAGCTCAAAGCCAGTGTGTTGATGGCATTAGAAAGTTCGTCTTCAACAGCCGAAGTAATCGCCCGCCAACAACTGATTCATAATCGCAATTTGCCAATTGAGGAGATTGTGGAACGTATAGACAGCGTCACAAAAGAAGATATTCGCAATATGGCGCAATATATTTTCGGCGGCAAGTTGACTTATACCATGTTAGGTAATTTACAAAACTATCCAAGCTACGAACAGATGGAAAAAATGGTTGGGTAAAATGATAGCATGCACAAAGAGGAAGGGAAGCCCTTCCTCTTTGAAAATAATCTTTTTTGGCATCTATTTCCAGTAAAAATTTTTTGACCGTATTTTGGGGTATTACAAATTTCTGCAGAGGAAATTCGTGGATTTTACTTTTGCAACATAAATGTGCAGGGGCCGTCATTGATTAAAAAAACTTTCATATCTGCCTGAAAAATACCGGTTTTAACCGGAATGCCAAATTGTTTCAGTTGTGCCACCAAATATTCGTATAAAGGTTGAGCTTCATCAGGACGGGCGGCGGTTTCAAACCCCGGACGATTACCGCGACTGACATCGGCGGCCAGTGTAAATTGTGATACCGCTAAAATTTCGCCGCCAATATCTTGAATAGATAAATTCATTTTATCATTTTCATCTGTAAAAATGCGCAAATGAGCAATTTTTTTTGCCAAATAATCTGCCTGAAACGGTGTATCTTCTTTTTCAATCCCTACAAACAACAGATAGCCTTTTAGGATATTGGCAACGGTATTTCCTTCAACAGATACACTGGCTTCCAGAACTTTTTGCACCAAAATTTTCATTTTTTATCCTTCATAAAACATATAGGCAAATAAAATAGCAGCAATGATACCGACTAAATCGGCAAACAGGGCACACGGCAAAGCCGAACGTGTTTTGGCAATTTTAACAGCTCCGAAATATAGCGCGATAACATAAAACGTTGTTTCTGTTGAGCCCTGAATGGTGGCAGATACAAATGCCGGAAAACTATCGGCACCGTAAGTTTGCATTGTTTCAATCATCATGCCGCGGGCACCGTTACCGGAAAGAGGTTTCATTAGCGCAGTAGGCAGAGCCGGAATAAAATCGGTATTAACTCCAAGCCATGTGAACATTTGCTCAAAACACCAAACGATACCATTCAAAACACCGGAATAACGTAAAACGGCAATGGCGGCCAACATAGCGACCAAATATGGAATAATTTGCACGGCAATACCGAATCCCTCTTTGGCACCGGTGATAAATGTTTCGTATAAATTAAGGCGTTTCCAGGCGCCGGCAAGCAAAAACAAAACAATAAATCCCATAATCAAGGCGTTGCCGATTGTTTCAGATAACTCCAGTTTGGTTGCGGCATCAAGATGGTAAAAATAAAGACAAATACCGCCGATAAAAGCAATTAAGCCAAGTAAATATGCTAAAATTACCCGATTAAATATGTGCAGTTTTTGGGCAAAGGCCACGGCAAAAAATCCGGCCAAAGTTGAACAAGACGTTGCTAACAAAATAGGGATAAATACGGCGCATGGATTGGTTGAGCCTTGTAAATGGCGATACATTAAAATAGAAATCGGCAAAACCGTAATTGCCGAAGCATTGATAACAATGAACATAATTTGAGCGTTTGAGGCTGAATCTTTGTGCGGGTTATGTTCTTGCAGTTGTTCCATAGCCTTAAGCCCCATCGGAGTGGCGGCGTTGTCTAATCCCAAAATATTGGCGGCCATATTCATTACAATGGAACCGAAAGCCGGGCTATTTGCCGGAATTTCCGGCATAATGATTTTAAACAACGGCCGTAGGGCTTTGGCTAATAAATTAGTCAGACCTGATTGCTCGGCAATTTTTAAAAGACCAAGCCAAAGACATAGCATACCGGTTAAATTCAGCGCCAGTTGAAAAGCTCCGGTGGCGGCACTGAAAAGTTGGTTGACCAGTTCAGTCCAAATTTGCATATTTCCGAAATATAGGCTTTGTACCAAAGCAGTACCGAAACTCAAAATAAAAAAAGCACTCCAAATAATGTTTAGCATTGTTTTCTCCTTAGTATTTTGAGTATGAGGTTCATATATCAAAAAATCAAGCAAAGATACACATTTATTGACATTATTCTTATCTTTGATATTGACAAAATATTCTTAAAATGCTATTTCATTGTCATTGGAGAATGAAAGATGAGTTATAAAAGTAAGCATTTAGGTTTGAAAAAATATGTGCCGGCGGCCGTGATGGCTTTGACATTGGCAACGCAAGGATGTAAAGAAAATTCAAAATTATCGGAAAAACAGCATACAGAGCAAGGGTTGTTAGACCCAACGCCGGAGATAACAACCGATAAATATGGAACAAAGGTGGAATTGAGGCCGACGAGTGTTCCTGTGTATAGCAAAAATGGTGCGCCTAAACTGGGGTATGCCGTTTTAACACGCGGACAAGATACAGAGTTATTTGAAAAATATGGAAAAATTGACGAATTATCATTACAAGATGTGTATTTTAACCACAGCTCAACACCAGCTTTGGTGATGACCGGAAAATATGGCGAAATTGTAGATGAGAATGGTAAATGGATTGGTTTGGTCGCAGATTTTAGCGGGCGTGCCACACCACTGGCGGCAGAAAATGTGGAACAATATCGTTCCGATTTTAATAAGACTTTTTCTAAAACTTATCAACCGCGTTATGCCGGGCGCCAAGAGAGCAACGAAAATACAGAAATAGAACAGATATCTGATAGCGTTGCTACCGATAGTTTGAAACATCAAACAGATACTATTCAGCATTCAGATTCTTTGAAAGTACGGAATTTTTCTTTAAGCGGGCAAATGCAAAATACAATTGCCAACATAAAGGGTAACGAATATTGATAAAAAAACAGACAATATATTTGCAATATGTACAAAAGTATAACGTTTTTGCGCTGAAAGACGAAGTTGTTGAAAAATTGGCAACAGAAAATGTTGTGCCGGAAATTGTGCTTGGCGCGGCAGATTATGCGCGATTAGGCGAAAAAATGCCGGCAGAAAATGCGCCGGTTATCGGTTTTTTGTGTTGCCGCGAAGAAAATATGTATAGTGTTGATTTTAATTATGCCAAATCTTTGGTGCACAGTGGTGCAGATTTGCGATTTTTGACATATGAAAGCGTTGTGCAACAAATGGAACATATTGATGGGCTGATGCTACCGGGCGGACGTTTTCCTTCTCCGGAAGAATTTTATGTTGATGGTAAAAAAGATGAGGAAGGGCGTTCTTTGGATAGGGCTTATGCCTATATTAACTGTATTAAAGAAGCTGAAAGTCATGGTTTGCCAATTTTAGGCGTGTGTGCCGGTGCACAAATGTTGGGCGCCGTACATGGAATGAAATTATATCGTAA
>OMQE01000025.1 GCA_900313155.1 uncultured Rhodospirillaceae bacterium
ACAATATCATTATTGCCAAGGCTTAAATAGCCCACAATACTTTTACCCACATTAGATGCACCGCCTACCACAATTTTCATACCATCACCTTTGCAAAAAAGTTTTCAATCAAATCAACAGCCGCCGACCATTCATTAAGCTTTGTATATTGCTCACGAAAGGCTTTTGCCTCATACAAGCCTTTTACATACCAACTCACATGTTTGCGCGAAATAGCCATACCGCCTTTTTCGCCGTAATATTCTACCAATAAACGAATATGTTTTAATAACATTTCTTTAATTTGTAGCACCGTCGGCGGTGGTAATTCTTTAGAATTGACCAAATATTGATGCGTGGCATTTAACAACCACGGATTACCCAACAATGCTCGTCCGATCATCACACCATCAACCCCGCTTTGAAGCATTTTTTGCTTGGCTTTTTGCGGGCTGTCGATGTCTCCGTTGCCGATAACCGGAATTTTTACCGCATTCTTTACCGCCGTAATAATATCCCAATCGGCTATACCGCTATATCCTTGCGCTCGTGTGCGTCCGTGCACCGTAATATATGATGCACCGCTTTGTTCGCACATTGTTGCAAATTCAACTGCATTGACGTGTTCGTTGTCCCAACCTTTACGAAATTTTACACTCACTTTGAGCGGTGTTGCTTTTACCGTTTCTTCAATAATTTGTGATGCCAGTGACAAATCTTTCATCAAAGCCGAGCCGGCATTGTTATTAACAATTTTTTTGACCGGACACCCCATGTTAATATCAATAGATTTTGCACCTAAATCAGTCATCAGGCGTGCTGCTTCGGCAAACAAATCGGGAGAATTTCCCATCAACTGTACAACAGCCGGATATGGTTCGGCGCGCACATCGGCAATTTGGTAACTTTTAGGATTTTTAAACTGAATAGCGTTCACCGCCACCATTTCTGTCATCAAATTTCCGGCGCCGCAATCGTGCAAAATTTGCCGAAACGACTTGTCGGTAATGCCCGCCATCGGTGCCATAAACACAGAGCTTGCAAAACCGTCAAAAGCCATTAGTTCAACTTTCCTAAAGCGCGCGCCAAAACATAATATACCTTGCCGATATCGGAACCGGAAATCAGCGCCAATAAAGTGCCGGCCCGATTATTTTGCCGTGCTGAAGCAATCAAGCTATTAAAGTCTTCCAAATATTTGTCAACCACAACTCTAAAGTCTGGCTTGTTTTCATAGTCTTGACGAATGGTGGCAATTTCGTTTTTGGTCATATTGTTTGATAAATAGCGCACAAACACCCCATGGTCACCGGCATAATATTGTTTCCATAAATCGTTATCATTGCCGTTTTTATTGAAAATACCATGAACATCAATAGACAATGCCTCTAATTCGGAGATAATGTCTGCCGAGCTTTTCATAAAGGTATCAATACTGGTGGTTTTATATTTTTGCTCCAACTCATCAATTTGTTGCTTGGCTTTGTCATAGTTAGCGCTTAAATCTTCAATATGACGATTAACCGTTTGATTAAAGCCGTTCATTTTATTTTCATAGTTTGTCAGCGTTTCGCCGATTTTACTGCCGGTTGCAGTCAGTTCATTATTAGCGGCGGCAATTTTGCCGGCAATTTGCTTCAAGCTGATGAGTGACTTATTGATATATTCATCTTGTTCAATTAACAACGAAGCGTTGATTTTGCTTTGTTCGGCCATGCTGTCTGAATTAGCGGTGAGTTTGTTCATGTGCGAACCGATTATATCGCTCACTTCTTTAAATTTATTAAGAATACCGTCGGTTTTATTGCCTAATCCGCCAATTGTTTTATCCAATCCGATTGCTACAACATCACCCATATCATTGAATTTATCAACAATACCTTTGGCACGCTGTTCTGCAATGGCTAATGTTTTATCCAAACTTTCGGTCACAATATCATTAACGCCGTTAAATTTATTTATTAACGAATCTGTTTTAATGCTGATGGTGTTCAAACTTTGGCTCAAACTGTTATTGATTGTTTCGTCAACGCCTTTAAATTTGCCTAAAATATCATTGGTTCTGTTGTCTATTCCTGAAAAACTCTGATTGAGTTGAACGGTCATGGCACCGCTCACGCTGTTAAATTTACTGATAATATCGTCGGTTTTATTGCTAAAATTGGTCAAACTGTCGTTAAGACCGCCTTCAATTTTCTGCAAATTTTCAGCCACGTTTGCAAATACCTTATGCATATCACCGTTTTTGCTTTGTGTGCTGTCGTAATATTCCTTCAGTGCGCCCATTTCTTCGCGTAAACGTTCAATGGTTTCATTAACATTTTTAACCATTTGCGAACCTTCAATTTCAAGCTGTTGGCGTTTGGCAACAATACCGTCTCCCAGCTTGGCAAACAAGTCGGTGATTTGCGTTGCTGTTTCTTTAATACCCTCCATTTGGGTTTGAACATTACCTTCCAGCTTGCCGGCACGCTCAATCATGGCTTCTACCTCAAGACTAATCAGCTTGCCATATTCGCCGAGTTTATTTTCCAAATAGCCTGAATTTTGACTGAGTAAGTCAGATTGCGCTTCCACCACTTTCTTTTGCTGAGCAATACTGCTTTCTATTTGCGAAATTCCGGAATCGAGTTTGCGGAACAAGTCTTCGCAATTTTCGGCAGTGCGCAAAAATGTATGTTCCAAATTTTCGCCTTTTTCGGCCCAAGTTTCAATAATTTGTGAAATGGCGTTACGACTTGTTTCGGAATATTTACTAAGTTGTTCTTGTGCGTGGGCAATATTTTCGTTATTAACGTTAACCACTTCCTTAATGTGTTCGGCGGCTGTCACCATTTGATTAACCATTGGCGTAAGAGCATTAGCCAACGTTTCGCTGTCTTCCCTGATTTGCAAAGTGTTAACGCGAAAATCGGCAGTTGTTGCCGAGGCTTGTTCGGCCACTTGTTTAAAATTATCTGTTAAATTGCGAATTTCTTCCGACAAACTTGGCAGGGCTTGGGTTGAATAGCCATGAATGGCTTCTGAAAGTGTGCGCATATCGTTCACGCGTTCTCCCAGTTCGCGCCGAATAACATCACTTTGGGCATATACATCACGTGTTGCTTCCTTGAGTTCGGCCACTTGTTTTTGAATAGCATCGGCAACCATTTTGGTTACATTATTAGCGCCGGCATCTGGGAAAATGAGGTGATTAACCGAATTTTGCAACAAAGCTGCTTCACGTCGATAGCTGTTTCCTCGATCGATATAGGCCATAATTACCCAAATGACGGCAAGAGGCAGGGTGATACCGGCCATAAAACCGCTGAATTCATTCGGAACCATAGAAAACAGGTTATCCCACCCGAAAAATTGGGTAATATAAACCGCCACAATGCCAAACCATGCTACACTGAAAAAAATAATAAAATAATGCAGTCCGGAAGTTGATGTGCGGTTATTTAAGTCGTTATCTTGTTCAATATTCGTTGTTTTTACAGTATTTTTTGCAACCATTTTTGCCTCGTTTTTTATCAAATTACGCATTTTTCTGACTATATAATATGCGCTAAAAGTAAAAATTTTACATAAATTTTGTAATTATTTAAAAAAATAGGTTGATTTTTAAAAAGTTCTATGTATGTTGTAGTTGATGGT
>OMQE01000182.1 GCA_900313155.1 uncultured Rhodospirillaceae bacterium
CAGCAAGCGTTAATTTCAAACGCAAGAAAATATATTGTATTTTCAATGGGTTGGGGTTTTCTCAACCCATTTTTATTTAATGAACATAATTTACTTGATTTTTGTCTATTGCTGTGGTAACATTAGTTCAGATATGTGAAATACACATATTCAGACTCAGCGTGGTCGGAGCCTTCATAAGCTCTTTGTACACTGTTCGGTGAATGGGATTTTCGCCGTAATTGCTATGTGGCAATTTGTGTTGTCGATAGTAAATATCCCAGATCAAAATGGTCTGGGAGCCTTGAACGGATGTCCAAGAATTGCTTTGTTTATACAGGCGATTTGAAAGGTTTGAGGGATCATTTAACAGTGTATGATTTATGAACTCTCCAGACCACCTGATTTTAGGTGGTTTTAATTTTTTTAAGCAAATAAGGAGAGTTGAAAGATGTTGTTAGAAGAATTTGAAAAATCAATTAGCCCAGATACTTATGGTAATGATAGTATGGATATTATGGATAAAATATTAAATGAAGATCCTGACAAGTTGCCTGATGTGTTGAGGGTAATTAAAAGTGTACTTCCGAAAAATCTAAACAATATAAATTGTACCTGCAATATTGGTAATATGTTAAGTGTGATTATGATTAGATTTCCTGAAGAAAAACTTACGACATGGGAGGTGTTTAAAGAATTTTACCGGCAACAGAGTGATAAGAAAGAGCAAGTTCGTTTGTTGTTTTATGCAAACGAAAATCTTTGGGAACATACGGTGGTCGGAGGAGGAAAATTTCTGCAAACTGACAATGTTACAACAAAAATGTCAAATGACTTAATGGAAATGATGAGTAACAGTAATTTTTTGGCAGAGGAATTAAAAAGTGACTTCTGGCCGACAGGTTCTTTGCGTATGATTTTGCATTATACGCCAAAACATGCGGCGCAAGTTGTTTCGTTGTTGGAGAAAGCTTTTGCACCACAAAAGTTGAATGAAGATACTTGGATGTTGAAAAATTTAACTAAGGATATTTTAGAGGCAAATCCGAAATTAGCTGACAGATTGATAAAGTCAGGAATTTCTAAAGATTTTATCAATAAAAAAATTACCGATTTGAAAGCTGAAGGCAGGTTTAAAGAAGAAGCAAAACCAGTGCAAACGGAAATAGACCATAAAATAGAAAAAGTGCGCAAAAGGATCGAAAATCCGCGGCTTTCCGGCGTTGTAATAGCTGATAAAATTGTTGAAGATATGAAAAAAGGCGTGGTGATTACGCCGGATAAGGGTAGGGAATTAGCGGCAAAATATAAGCGCCAATATGCGTTGGATAAAAAACAAAATTCGAAGTCTTTATAGTGTATCAGTTTAAAAAAGGATCGTTGGCACAATTTTGAGTATACGAGAGGTTTCCCGTATACTCGAAATTATTTCATGATGTTTTTTTATTTATTTAAATCATTCTTTTCCATATAATATTTTTTTAGGTATCCTACTGTTCCGCTTAAAATTTATTTTAACAGTTTTTTGTACTTAGAAAACCCCGCGTTAGATGAACTTCTACCTCAAAGGGGGGCTTCCACTTTCTTGGGTACAGTTCATCTAACGCGTGGGTCACTTTTTACCTATTGGATAGTAAGCCAGAGCAGAGTTAACTGCATTAAGGCTAAAAAATAGGTTGAATATAATAAGCTCAACGGAATTGAGAAATGGTTTTGTATTATTAAAGAAGCTTTTGGTGTTGTAAAATTATCTTTTATGATATGTTTGAAATTATCGTTCCAAACATAAAGATACGACACGGATTGCGCCGTTTGTTCTGTTGAGTCAATATTTTGCAATTTAATTTGCCTTTTTTAATTCATCATAAATTTCAATATATTCACGCATTTTTTCTGTTGCGACTTCTAGGGAGTCGCCTTGTAACTTCATATACATAAAGCGAATGAGTTCGGCCTTATGGCTTGGTGAATAGTTGCGATGGTTGTTGAGTATCCACTGTTCAACATTTTCGATAATCGCCGTTAACAATTCGGTATTGATGGAAGCAGCACCATTATATACGGGCAAAGGTAAATCAGTCAGTTCTTGTTCTTCGACATGAAGAATCTGGGCTAACTTATGGCGCTCAACCTCGCCCAAGCGACGAGGTGACCCGTTTTTGATAAACTGTTGCAAATAAGCAATATTTTTACCTATTGCTAAAGAAACTTGAGCATAGTTGAGACCGCGCTCGTTAATCAAACGTTTAATTTTTTTTCTGATTTCATCTGTGCTTTCCATCTTTTTTCTCCTTTCCTGTATTATATAATATAAATCTTAGAATGTAAAACGATATTTTTATTATTGACTAAATAATATTATTCTTATATTGTCGTCTTGTTGTGATATTTTTTAAGGGGAAAAACGATGAATAAGAAAACTCAACAAAAAGTTGCGGAAGATGCTTGTTCGGCAACAAAAATGAAGTGGAAAAAGCCTATTTTACAAATGTATTATGAGGCTGGATATTTAGATATTATTAAAAGCAGATTTACACCGGAAGACAGAAAAACTGCAGGTGAAATGCTTGCACAAGATTATTTTTTGGGAAATTATGATAGTTTACAAACTGCACGATTGAAGCAACTCAATATTCGAACAACCTCTGAGTGGACACGTGAACAGGCGTTATTTTTTAAGGAACGTTATTTACGAGCTATCAAAACTCTGCCGGCTGAATTTTGGCCGATTGTGCGTCGTGTTTGTGTAGAAGATTTGCCGATTTTAAGTGATGAACCGACAGAAATGATGCGAAAATACAAAATTTATCATCAAAAAATTTTGCTAAACTACGGATTAGACAGACTAATTTATTTTTATTACAAAAAAAATGAATTTTTTTAAAAAAAGTGCTTGACAGTCATGTATCGTTTATGATAAGAAAAATATTAGAATGTATAATTGTAATAATTAAAAACTTAAAAATAAAGAGATTTATCCTAAGATAAGTCTCTTTTTTAGTATTGAAAGGAGGTAAAATGCTCAAAGCTGTGGCAGATAGAATTATTGTAAAACCGGATTCGGAAAACGAATCCAAAATTATATTGCCGGAAAATGTAATGCTTACAACCAATAAAGGGGTGGTGCAAAGTGTGGGACCGCTAGTGAAAAAAATTAAATGCGGTGACCATATTGTGTTTCATCCGTTTGATGAATTGCAATTGCCGGATAAAAATTTAGTGGTTGTGCGTGAAAAAAGCATTTTGGCATTATATGACGACTGATATTAAAGTCGGGGAGCTCAAATCCGGTATTTGCTAAATTTGGGGTTTGAGATACTTCTCTTACGCGATACGTGAACAGCTTTTATCTTTTACAAGATATCCACCAAAACCAGTGGTTGAGCAGTTCACACTTATCCATAGACAAGACCTTATAGCCTTTAGGCTAAAGCCTTGGACATTCGCTAAAAGCTCCCCGACCAGTGTCGGTATTTTCTTTGTTTTGTTCCCTTAAGGGAGCAGAACAATACACCTTGTCTTGCCGCAAAGTGAAATGATGTTCAGACAGCATTTTTGACTTTCATCAGCAAGATACTCATACATATGCAGAGTGTAACACATTTTTTTATGAATTTCAAATAAAAAAACAACTCTGAAGATATGTTTACTATTTATATTTATCAGAAGAGAAAGGAAAAAATATGACAGATAAAATAGACAATCAGACGCAAAGAGATTTGTGGATGCATAAGATTTCGGCAGCAGAAAAAAAGTTTGCCGAGTATTATGATTTAATTACCGAAATCAGGCAATATTATCGTAATGATAAAAAAAGAAACAAACAAAACATATTTTGGGCTTCAGTTGAAACATTGAAGCCTTTTGTGTATTTCAAGCAGCCGCAACCGTTTGTGGTGCGCGTGAACAAAAATGCCAATCAGGCGCAAGCGTTGGCGTGCAAAATTTTGGAGCGGGCATTGGCTTGGAATATGAAACAATTTGATTTTGACAGCGTGGTGAAATATGCACGTAACGATTTTTTGCTTTCGGGAATGGGAATTTTATGGGAGCAATATTGTTCGTCATTCAAACAAGTCGGAACAGATTTTATTAAAGACAAAGAAAAAGTGGAAACAACTTATGTGAGTCCGATAATGTTTTTGGCAGATACGGACAAAGTCAATGTGTGGGAAGATGTGGAATGGATTGCACGGCGTATGTATATGAATATTTCAGAAGTAGCGGCAAATTTTTCGGCAGAAACGGTTGAAAAAGTGCGTTCTCAATGCGGGCAGAACAGCGTGCTGACAGTGTATGAAATTTGGGATAAGCCAACTCGAACAATTTATTACATCAGCCCGCAATATGGAGCTGATTTTTTACACATTCAGCCCGATGTTTTGCACCTTAGCGGATTTTTCCCTTGCCCGAAGCCGATTATGGCAACCTTGGCAAATGACGGTATTATTCCGGTGCCGGACTATGTGGAAATAAAAAGTTTGTTGGAAGAACTTGACGGCGTTAATAATCGGATGCGCTTAACCATGCAAGCACTGAAAGTTTCGGGCTGCTATGACAACAGCTTTCCGGAGTTAGCCAATATTTTAGATAAAGATATTACATTGATTTCGCTTGCTGATTTTGACAAACTTAAAGATGCCGGCGGCATTAAAGGAGTGATTGACTTTGCCCCAATCGGACAATATGTTGAAGCTTTGCAAATTTTAGCCCAACGGCGACAAGTTCTGATTGATTCCATTTATGAAGTTACGGGTGTGAGCGATATTATGCGCGGAACATCTCAACGTGTGGAAACCGCAACGGCTGTTACCCAAAAAACAAACTTCGGAACCTTGCGCAATCAGGACCGTCAGAATGATATGCAACGTTTTTTGAAAGACTTATTTGCAATTAAGGCTGAAATTATTTGCGAACATTTTTCGCCGGAATTTTTGCTGTCGTTTTTAACGGCGGAAGAACGCCAAAATCACGAAACAATGATTAAGGCCGTGCAAATATTGAAACACGATAAATTGCGCGGTATGATGATAGATTTGGAAACGGACGGATGCTATAATCAGGAGGCAACCGGTCAAAAAGTTCTGGATACCTTGAATGATATTAACACCATGATTGGTGAGGCAATGAAAATGGTATCTGTTCAACCGGCACTGTTACCGTTATATCGGCAAATGATAGAAAGCGCGGTGGCAACTATGCCGAATGCACGGCAATTTGATGTGATTATGGAACAAGTTTTCAATAAAATTGAAACAGAATTGAATAAACCGGAACCGGTGAAAGTTGAAAATGCTAATCCGGTGGTTGACTTGGAACGCCAAAAAATAAGCCAAGACTATGACATCAAGAAAGAACAAAATGCCTTGAAGCGTGAAGAGTTGAATTTGAAAAAAGCGGTTGAACTCAACAAAACACTAAAGAACAATAATTGATTTTTTAGCGGAGCAAGCGTTTTATTGCGTCGCGTTTGTTTCGTTTTGGTTTAACAGGCGCATAAATAATCATAAAAAGGAGGCTATTATGCCATTTGACAGTCAGGGAAAATTCTCCCGAATACATAATTGGGAACAAGACAGAATTAACGATATAGATATTGTTAGTGAGCGTCACGATGAGGAAGATGATAATTTTGCGGCAGGTTTAGATCAGTGTATGCTTCGCGACGGAAGATGCACGATGAACGGAGATTTGAACATGGGCAATTTCAAAATAAAAAACGTGAGCAACGGCTATTCCGGCACAGATGCGGTTAATCGTGGACAATTGGACAGTTTGCAGACAGCGTTGTCTAATTTGATAAAAACGCAATTAAATAATGCCGTAGTGATAGGAGATATTAAGCCATCGTTGCAAACGGCTAATCATGGAAATTGGCTGTTATGTGACGGACAGGCGGTTAACAGAGGAGAATATGCGGAGCTTTTTGCGCTAATCGGAACGCGCTTTGGCGGTGGAGACGGAACAACAACATTTAATGTGCCGGATTACCGTGGTAAATTTTTGCGCGGTTTAGGAGGTAATTCCGCAGCAAATTTTGAAACAACACAAGCCGAAGGTTTGCCGAACATCACAGGCTCATTAAGAACAGTCAATTCAGGCTCTCGTACCGGTGCTTTTTATGATGGTGACCAAGTTGTTACAGACTGGATTACCGGCGGCGGAAATTTGAGAAATGTAAATTTTGATGCTTCACGTTCTTCATCAATTTACGGCGCGAGCAACCATGTGACACCGGTTAACCAAGCGGTGAACTGGTTTATTAAGGCAAAAAATGTGTAATTCAACAAGAGGAGATAAAAGATGACGGGAATGATTAACGCTAATGTTATTTGTGTGCGACAGGGTGATAGTTTTACGTTTAATATTGAGGTGAGAGATACGTGTAAAGCCGTCAATTTAACCGGTGCGGAATTGGTTATGCAGGCACGAGATGAAAATAATCAGCTGATGTGGACGTTAAACGGGGTAGATGTTGATGTGGCCAATGGAAAAATGGCTATTTTGTTAACACCACTTCATACAAATATGCAAGTTGGAGATT
Source organism: uncultured Rhodospirillaceae bacterium (assembly GCA_900313155.1). Lineage (GTDB taxonomy): Bacteria > Pseudomonadota > Alphaproteobacteria > RF32 > CAG-239 > RUG410. Next base: position 6,524 of record OMQE01000182.1, read on the forward strand.
ATTCAACAGATATTCAGTTAAAAACGGCAGATGGCAGTGTTCATACTTTATGGCCGGCAGATGTTAACCAAATCGGGACATTGAGAATTACACCTCAAGTAACAGTAACACCAGTGTAAAAGGGGGTGCTAAATGCAATGGGAAATAGAAGGAGGTGCGTATTCGGTGTTGGTAACTGCCGTTAATTGTGAAGCAGTTATTACACCATCTGCACCGTTAAAAGTGGAAATTGGCGAGTGTGCGCGTATAGAGGTTGAATCGGCCTTGAATTATATTGAATCAGGTTCAGTGGAAATTGCTACGGCAGTAGTTTCAGGTATGGATACTTTTAATGAACATACAACACAAAAAACGGCTGAATTTGATGAACATGTTGAAGACTCTATTGCTTGTGCAAAAAATTGGGCTGTTAAGACAGATGGCTCTGTTGACGGAGAAGAGTATTCGGCAAAATACTATGCTAATGAGGCAAAAAATACGTTGCTCAATGCCTCTAACCGTGATTTGAGTAATTTGACATCAATCGGTATTGCCAAATTTACGGCAAAGCAAGACACTTTAGTCAGCGGCACAAATATTAAAACGGTGAACGGCACGTCTTTGCTTGGTTCAGGTGATATTGTTATTCAATCGGCGCCGAATTTAGATAATAAATCCATAACTAAAAACACCGCTGATGAACTTCAGGCTATCGGCGTTATTAACCAAAACAACGCATCACAAGCTATTAAAACTTGGACAGGCACTAAAGCTCAATATGATGCTATTGTTAGTAAAGACAGCGGAACGCTATATTATTTGACAGATGC
>OMQE01000099.1 GCA_900313155.1 uncultured Rhodospirillaceae bacterium
ACCGGCAAGCATACGCCCCTTCAGGCTTTGTGTGCCCACAAATTTTGCCAATCTTTGCGGCATCGCCGGATTGATTTTCCACGCTTTACAACAATCAAACAGCGTGCGTTCACTTGGCATACGGCCTTCCGACATGGTTAAACCGCCTTTTTCAATTGCGTCCATCATTACCGGATACATCCAATCCTGCATCACTTCAGATTTGGCAATTTGAGCAATTTGGCGAACCGAATATTCATTATAAGGTGAACCATATCGGTCGGGACGTTCATTTGCAGATTGCCAAATATCCAAACAACGTTTAGCCTCTTTTTTAGTTTCGATGCCGGCATCAACTAAGTCAAAATGTAAATTACCGTTGAATGAAACTTCATTGTCTTTACTATATTCTCTAATAGCAGCCATCATTTTGCCGACTTTTTGGTGATATTTGATGGTTTCATCTAAAACTTCGGCAAAATCACCTGTTTTCTGCGTTGTTACAAATTCATGTAATTGCTCTGCCTTATCAGAAAACATTTGGCGGATATACGCATTATTATGTTCATTAGGTCTATATGTTGCATATTTATCAGCTTCCGCAAACATTTGTTCCCAAACATTATCGCATTCTTTCATAAATTCCGGATTTTTAGCCGCTTCAGAAATGCTGGTATACCAATCTTCCTGACCATATTTTTTCATCGCTAAGTCACGGATTTTATCTGTAAAAGCATCTAAAAAATTTGCTTCCGGAGCATTTGAATTATCTTTGGTAATTGTTTCAAAGAACATTTTTTTATACGGTAATTTGATTATTTCATCCGCACACTCTGTAATTCCGTCAACGATTTCACTGCCGTAAGTTTCCCGATAACGTGCCGCAATTAAGTCAAACGCTGGAGTATTCGGTGCTTCCACCGCAACTTGTAATAATCCGGATAAATGAGAACAATCATAAACTTGAGCCGCGAGCAGTGCTGTTTCAGAATAACCATCAGCTAAATCTTTGACAGAAACACCTTTCAAATCAGATAATCGATTTTCATTAACCTCTATTTTATCATTCATGTCATTGTTTATTTGAGCAATAAGTTTCGATTTTTCTTCCGGTGATTGACGCAACCATTCATAGCTATATGAATATTCTCCTTTAGTTAATTCAAATTGTTTTTTCATTCTTTCCGGAAGCAATTCAGCCGAATTGCCCCATTTATTTGTAATGTCAAAAGTGCGTTCTTTAAGTGTATCTTGATACTTATAACTCTCAGCTAGTTCTCCATATAATCTTAAAAAATCTTTTTCCGATAAATTAGATAAATCACTTTTTATTTCTTCTATTCCTTTGGCTGTTATACGTACAAATTCGCCGGTTTTCCTTGTGTATGTTTCAAAATCTCTAAAACCTAGTTGACGTCTTTCTGTTTCATAACATGCATAAATATTATTACCTTTATCTTCATATAACTTACCACCGGGACCAACAGCATATCCATTCCATAACGGTTCTGTTTTTAATGTTGTCAACTTTCCGTTTTCATACCATACAATGTGACACTCATTACCTTCTGAAGACCCATCTTTATATTCGTAGCCAGTATTGTATTGAAATAAGTGTTCTCCCAATTGTTTAACAGCCCATAAGTCACGACTGTAAGAACCTCTGGGTTCTTCACTTGTTTCTATAAATATTTTCCAAGCTTCAATTTTCATATCTTCAACAATATCACTCATCTCTTTTCTCCTTATCCGCTAAAAATAAAACTAGTCGCTTAATGAAAAGCGACCGGCGGTTGGAAACTATTTATACGAGATAGTGCGACATATTTGCCAAAAAAACAGGCATATATCTCTGCAGTTATATATGATGTCTATGTAAAACGGCTTATTTTGCCGCCCACCGATCATCATATAGAGATAATCACCGGACTTGCAAAATTAACGTTTTGCATCAACGCGTATAAAGAGGTTTCCACACCTCGGGCAAGTCTTTTCATCTTGCTTAAGTCTAAATTAGCAAAAATTGTCGTTTTTGTCAAGTAGTTTTTTGAAGAAAAATTTTCCGTTATTTTGAAGCGAGAAAACGCTATTATATTCCCCTGTCATTCATGAACGTTCTTTTTCTCTGTCATCCTTGGTCGTTCTTTTTCCTTGTCTTCCTTGGCGGAATGTAATGAAGCCGAGGATCTCCGCACTTTAGTGCGGTAAAACCATTCATTATTCTGCTTGA
>OMQE01000072.1 GCA_900313155.1 uncultured Rhodospirillaceae bacterium
CGGATAGCCGGCAGTAACGACCAGATATTCGCCTTTTTGCCCGACTTTGGCATCACGCGCCACTTGCAAGGCGGTGTCTTGTAATTTGGTGATATCATTAAACACTTCCGGATTGAAAAACGCCCGCACGCCCCAAACAAGCCCCAAGCGTCGTGCCACTTCAATAGAAAGCGTAATTGCAATAATCGGTCTTGCCGGACGCTCACGCGCCATTGAAAAAGTGGTAAAACCGGTTGCCGAATAGGTTACCACACCAGCCATATTCGGTAAAATATTGGTCATCTCGCTGGCCGCATAAGTAATAGCATCGGCCATATCATCGCAGTCTGATAAATCTTTATCTTGTTGTACGCGCGAATAGTAAGATGCATCTTCTTCAACCTGAGTGATAATTTGATGCATCATTGCCACTGCTTCCGCTGGATAGCTTCCGGCTGCCGTTTCAGCAGAAAGCATAACGGCATCGGCACCGTCAAACACGGCATTTGCCACATCGGAAACCTCTGCACGAGTCGGAGTCGGATTAACAATCATCGATTCCAGCATTTGCGTTGCCACAATTACCGGACGACCGTATTTGCGACAAGTCTTAACAATACGCTTTTGCAAAACCGGAACAGTCTGAATCGGGCATTCTACCCCTAAATCACCGCGCGCCACCATAATTCCGTCAGATTCTTTAACAATATCATCCAGTTCATCAATCGCGCTCGGCTTTTCCAATTTAGAAATAATCCATGCCTTATCACCAATTAAATTGCGCGCCATACGAACATCTTCCACACTTTGCACAAACGACAAACAAACCCAATCAACCCCCAAATTCAGAGCAAATTCCAAATCTTTCTTATCTTTTTGAGTAATTGCCGAAATCGGCAGTTTAACGTTTGGCAAATTTACGCCCTTATGCGCCGATAAATAGCCACCGACTTTAACAACCGTTTGTGCAACCTGATTTTCGTTCGACAGCACTTCCAGCTCGATATTGCCGTCATTTAAGAGCAATTTGTCACCGGCTTTGAGGGCGGCAAAAATTTCTTTGTGCGGTAGTTGAACACGTGTTTCATCACCGTTTTCATCAAGCATATCAAGCACAAATTTCTGCCCTTTTTGTAACAATACTTTGTCGGTTTTAAAAGTTCCGATTCTTAATTTCGGGCCCTGTAAATCGGCCACCACTGTCAGATGGCGCCCATATTTTTCGCTCAACGCGCGCACAATTTTCAAGCGTTCAGCGTGCTCGGCATGGGTGCCATGACTAAAATTAAAACGAAAGGCATCAACGCCTGAAAGCACCAGTTTTTCAATCATTTCTTCCGATGCGGTTGATGGTCCGATGGTTGCTAAAATTTTGGTATGTGTGTTAATCGGCATATTTATTTCCTCTAATCAAATTATTTATACCAAAGTATATAGAATATACTTTCTTTGTTTAAAGATGGTCTTGTCATAAAAAAAGCATAAAGTCAAACAGAAAATATAAATAAAACTTTTTGCGCAATTTTTCTCGACCGATTTTTTTAGTAAATATTTCTTGTCAAAGAGCAAAATTTTTGCTATGAGAATACAGAATTTTATTTTTTAAGGAGACTAAAATGGTAGATGAAAATCAGGTAAAAGCCGAAGTTGGCGGTATTGATGCCCCTCGTTTGGTTTCTTTGGTTGAACGTATTGAACGTTTGGAAGAAGAAAAGAAAGAGTTGCAAAGCGATATTCGCGATATTTTTGCCGAAGCCAAAAGCGCCGGTTTTGATGTCAAGGCTTTACGCACGGTTTTGAAGTTGCGTAAAATGAATGCAGCAGACCGCGATGAACAAGAAGGCTGGGTTGCCGTGTTTCGTGAAGCATTAAATTTCTAAATTTTCAAGCAAACTAAAACACAAAAAACGCTCGCTTTTATTGCGGGCTTTTTTATTTGAGTTTTGATGTAAAAAAATTATCCAAAGCGAAAACCCACCTTATAAAAAGGTGGGCGGACGTTAGCAACCGTATAAAACCAACCGGTTCGGCTTATTCAGTAAAAAACCTTATTCAGCCGACATCCGTCCCATAATACAATGCAGATACAGATACCGGAATAATTTTTTTTAAGTCGTTTATACCTTACGACTGGTTTTATATGAGGGCTGCTAAACCCAAAGCATGTGCATTTCCATACACCTTTCTAGGTATATAAGATAATATTTCGAAAGTAAAGAATTATTTTAAAACTTGTGACTAAATTTGTGAAATTGTGACTAAAAAACTGCTTAATTTATAAGATATTAAGCAGTTTCAAACGGTTATAATTTTTAAATTGTCTAATCGTTAAGGATTATCTGGGTGAGTAGCCGGCGGATTAGACGTAGGAGCACCGCCATCACCGCTCACGGCATCACTCACATCGCTCCCAACTTTTTTAGCACCGTCCCATACATCGCTGGTCACTTCTTTAGTGCCGTCCCACACATCACTGGTCACTTCTTTGGTTCCCTGCCACAAATCTCCTGTCACTTCTTTGGTTGTATCCCAAACACCTGCGTTTTGCGTTGTTGAAGGTGATGCTGCCGGCATAGAATTTGTGGTATGCATTGTCCCTTGCTGCGGCGGAACAGTTTGGTCTGTCATATGGTGCATATGCACCGAAGAACGAGCTTCTGCACCGGCTGATAATAGGCAAAAAACGGTGGCTAAAGCTGTGGTCGAAATATATTTTATTTTGTTTTGCATCAATGCTATCTCCTTTTTTTTATTCTTACACAACAGAAGATAAACATTATTATCAGTTTTTCAATGTGACTAAAAAGACTACTTTTTTGCATATCGCAAACCATAGTACTGAATTTAAAAGAAAAAAATAATACTGAGTTCGTGCTTAAAATGGTGGATATAAAGCAAGGTGTGTATCTTATTTTTTGCTTATTTTCCAAAAAGGAATATCAAATAAATAATATTTTGTTGTAATATTATTTTTCATATGTCTGATTTTCCAAATCGGTAGACCGAAAATTTTATAAACCGTTTTTTCGCCACATTTTTTTACTGAAAAAAGTGAAATAATATTGAAGAGCTTATAGCTTTGTTTATGTGTTTCAATTTTAATCATACGCTTTTCTGAATCATTTTTGACTAATGAATGTAATTCCTCATTCTTCTCCCAAAGGTTATGTAGGGAATTTTTTATCCCTTCGCAATTAGCTTCAGGGTCATAAAATGCTTTCACTTTTAGCAAAGGACATTTTCTTTGCATCAGCCACATCGGAAAGCAAGTTAAATTCACATTTATTGAACGTGGATACATATTGTCTTCTTCGGGATAAGGAATATAGTTTGCAAAAGAATATCCTTTATTTGTAAAGTAATGGGTTAATTTTGTTTCGTAATTCAAAATAGTGTCTTCTCTGCTTGGTTGATGCGTTACATGTACAAAAAAATCATGAAAAGACGAATCTGAAAAAATCTGTTTTCTAAATACCAAAAAATAAGACTGCAGATGCTCTTCAACATCAACATTTTTACATATTCCCCAAAAATCACATTTTCTTTTTTCCATTTCCCTGAACATATCGGCAAACGGAAAAACCGGACCATAGCAGCTGTCATTGCATAAAATCAACTCATCTGCATTTGTCAGCAAGCCGTTATTTTCGGCATAAGCAATTCCTCGTTTATATGAGCCGAAATCATATTCGTTGTGTCGCTCACATTGCACATAAGAAACATAATTTTTGAGTTTTGCAATGTCTGTCGACGATGCAAAATTATCAGCGATAAATATAATTTTATCACATACTTCTTTTAATCCGCGAAGATAATAAAATATGTAATCCGGAACATTTTCTGATGAAAAATACGAGGCAAAAATAGCCACTCTTTTACAATTTTTAGAGAGTTCATCATGTTTCTCTGCTTTTAATTGAGTTTCTGCAGATAGTCTGATTTTTTCAAAATCATAAAATACATTAAAATATTCTTTGGCATGCTCTAATTCAAAAGAATGCGGCTGATTTTGCAATGTAAATTTTTTATAATCATTTGTGATAAAATTCTCATTAACTTTTTTGATTTGTAGAAATGTTTCAAATGAGATTTTATTTTTGTTAGCTAAATCTAACAAAAGCGATAAATATTGTACTCCAAAAGCATAATATACATTATATTTACTCTTTTGAGAGCAGTCGATTTCAATTTCATCAAACCAATGCCTGTAATCTATGATATAATTTTGTTTGTCCGTATAATAGAAAAGAATGGATAGATGGGGAAACAGTGTATTATATTCCATATTTTGAGGCAGTTTATCAAAATCTTCTTTCCAGCAGGAGAGCCCGCCTGACCACGAGGACATATTTGACAGCGATGCAACGAAGTCATTAAAAGATTTACACGCCAAAGGCTCTCTTTCCAACAGATGATTCAAAAAATACACAACAGGCTTTTCTTTGTCTGCTTGATGCTTCCTGATAAAATCTAAAAAATATCTCATACTTCCAGGCGTAAAAACAGATCGCGTGTTAATCAGTTTTATAAATAGCCCGCTTGCCAACTTAAAAGCCTCTATCTGGTTTAGAAAGAGTTTTGCCGATGTTCGCTTGTAATGTAAATTTTTATGTGCAGAAAATTTCTTTGTTATGAAAAGCATACAGTCATCATTATCACCATTATCCGTAATAATAACTTCAAACAAAGCATCATCTTCATTTTGAGAATAAATGCTTTCAACAACTTTATCTACCCATTCGGTAACACCTGTTGTTGCAATACACAGCGATAAAAGTTTTTGCATTAATATAAGTCCTTATTAAAGAAAAGTTGCATTTCTTTGTTTTGATACATACGATATTTAAACATTTCAGCCTCCAAACGTTATTTTGACAACGGTTTAAGTGTAAATGCTTGATTTATAATGCTTTTATATTTGTGTCTCAGATAAAATATTTGACACCTGAATCACATAAAACCTTGCAAAAACAAGGCTTTAAAAATGGTGCAAGCGGGCGGATTCGAACCGCCTGCCTACTTCTTAGGAGGAAGTCGCTCTATCCTAATGAGCTACGCCTGCACTAGGTGTTGGTATAGACTGATTTTTGCAAAAACGCAAGCATATTTTAGATACTTTACCAAATCCTAAATTTTTCCGGTAAGCATATAGTTTTGTATTGGTTTATAGCTTTTTCGATGTTCCGGTATTAAGCCATGTTCACGAATACCGGCAATATGATCTTTGGTTCCGTAACCAGCATTTTTTTCAAATCCGTAAAACGGATATTGGCTAGCTAAATCTTTTAACAATTTATCCCTATATACTTTTGCTAAAATGCTGGCGGCGGCAATTGAATAAGATTTGGCATCTCCGCCGATATAACAATTTGTTGAACAAATAAAATCTTTTGGCAGACGATTACCGTCAATTAAGGCAAATTGAGGTTTGACAGACAGTTTTTCAACAGCTCGCTGCATAGCTAAAAACGTGGCTTGCAAAATGTTGAGTTCATCAATTTCCTCAGCCGAAGCAAGACCGATTCCGCAACAGACTTTGCCTTTTTTTTCTTCTTCAAACAACAAATCATAAAGTTTTTCACGTTTAGCGGCTGAAAGTTTTTTTGAATCGTTCAAATTTTGCAAAAGTTCGGCAGAAACTTGGCGGTCTAAAAATATCACCGCGCCGGCGGCCACCGGTCCCACCCATGGACCGCGACCGGCTTCATCTACGCCGCAAACTATCCCCGAATAAGTATTTTCAATTTCCCAAGTCGGCATTTTTTCTCCTCTTTTCAAATTAGAAGATATTTTAACACCGACATCAAAATTTGCAAATATTTTATCAACTAACGGCGAATAATTTCCACGCCTTCATATTCTGCCTCGACCATCCCGCCAATCACAACGGCAACATTATCGAATCCGGCCTTTTCAAACATTTCGGCTGCCTGCGAAGCCCGAGCGCCAGATGCGCAAATAATATTGATTGTTTTGTCTTGCGCAGTTTGATTTTCTTGCATAAATTCACACGGATCCAAATCGGCCAAACTTTTATGTATGTGTGGCAATTTCAACTCTTCCAGTTGGTGTTCTTCTAAAGAGCGCACATCTAAAATAAAAGAGTCGTCCTGTAAACTGGTTGGTTTTATAAAGCGCATTTTTCTCTCCTTATCTTTTATGTAATCAATAAATCAAAAATTCAAATATACCGAGACGATTGAGATAAATTTGCCATATTTTTTTGTTGATTTTATCGGATAAATGTGCCAATTTTTCACCTAGGAAGAAAAGAATATGATTTGGCGTTATCTGATATTATAGATACTGATTGTTTGTACTAAAAAGGTATATGCGGAAAACATTGCATTGAATGAGGCTGATAAGCTTCGGGTTGAAGAGCAAAACGGAAAAATTTTATCAGATGCCCAAAAAGAGCATGTTCAGGAAAAAATTATTGAGATGCTACAGCAAACAAACGAAGATATCAATCAGTTGTCCGGTACCGATACGCAACAGCCTGCAAAATAGGCAAAGCCTCTGCAGGAAAAACAAAATCCTGTGGATAAACATTATCTACCAAATGTTGAATATCTGCATCTTTTTGCACATAATGGGGCGCAAAATGACGGCAAAAAGCATATTGTGCCGCCGGCAGATTTTGCGTATTGTACCCGATTTGTTGCAACAAAATTACCACATTTGTTTCATCTATTTTGGACGCATCTGCCAAATCATACCACAGTCCGATGCCTTTGGCGGCAAGATATTGCCATGGAAAAGCAATCCCCGGATCCGGTTTTCGTGTTGGCGCCACATCAGAATGCGCAACCACATTTTGCGGTTTGATTGTCGGTCGGCGACGCAAAATATCTTTTATCAGTCGCTCCAAACTCAAAATCTGGCGCAGTGGATAATCTCCCTGCCCCATCGACAGCGAGCTTAGTTCTATACCAATAGAACGATGGTTGAGATTTTCCACGCCTTTCCAGCAACTGACGCCGGCATGCCACGCACGTTTTTCTTCCGGTACCAATTGATAAATTTGCCCATTTGAACCGACAATATAATGCACACTTAATTTTTGCTGCGTCAAAACGCTAATCATTTCTTCCGGTTCATGTGCACTACAATGCAGAACTAGAGAATCAATATCTTGAGCTTGCGGTCGTTCGTCCCAAAAAGGAAGCGGATGTTGAATAATCTTCATTTTTTATAACCTTATACAAGAAAATTGAGTTGGATAGTCGCGCGGGACTTCAATTAAATTCAGTTTGGTATTGCGTCGATAGCTAAAATACAGCCCTTCCGATGCATAGGTATCAATATCCGATTTATCAACATTATTTATACCAAATTTATGTATTTTATCAATAAGATATTGTTGTAAGTTAAAGTTATAAATTATATCAGAATGTTTTGTAAAATAGCGTGCATTTTCTGCCGATTGCGCCAAAAACATTTGACGCATATCTTCACGAACTTCAAATGAAGCCTGCTGAATGCATGGCCCGATGGCAACGGTAATATCTTTTTTTTGCGCACCATGCGACAACATCAAATTCAACACATTTTCAACAACACCTTTATAGGCACCGCGCCAACCGGCATGAGCCGCGCCGATAATACCATGTTTGTAGTCAGCCATCAGCACCGGCGCACAGTCGGCGGTTTTAATTCCGAGCAAGATATTCGGATTATCGGTTGCCACACCATCGGCGGCAACAGAAAGCCATGATGGCTTATCTGCCCACACCACATCTGCCGAAACACTTTGTCGCAGCGTAAACATTTGTTGTTTTTTCATATCAAAATATGCCGCTATACGCTCAAAATTTCGTTCTATATTTAACCGAGCATCCTGACTGCTCAAATTTGTGTTCAACGACGCGTATTTACCTGTTGAAACACCTCCTTCTGAGCCAAAAAAACAATGCTTTTTTCTATCTATGTTTGTTGCAAAATACACCATAGTTAATCCTCTGGTATTAACTTAACGGTAAATCTTTAAGATTTTGATAAAAATTTACATTTTATCAATGATTTTGTATTATCAATAAGTAAAAATATTGATAGAAAAGGTGGCAAATATGAGTAATTTTCAAGAAATTATACCGGTAGCTAAAACCGTGTTAGAGAGCGTTAAGCGCATTTTTCAGTTATTAGGTACCGGAAGATATTGGGCTGCGGCGAAGGAATTTTTTAATTTATTCAAGGTGACATATACCAACCATATTAAGGGGCGTTATATCACCATTAAAGGTAAGAATATTCCTTTGGCTGCAGTTTTGGCTGTGGTTGTGGTATTTTTGTATATTATTTATCCCAGTGAGCAAAAACAAATTACCGAACCGGCAAAACCAACAATTTCTGAAGCCGAGATGTTGGCACAATCTAACTACTATAATCAAGATGGTATCATAATAGATAAAATGCATAAATGTGATGCATCTGTTTGCGGTGTTATTGAAAATACATCAAATGAAGAGATTGCGGAAGTCACCATTCCGGTAGCATTTTTCAATCGTGAAGGCATTTTGGTTTATGAAGGACGCATTAAGGCTACAAATGTTCCTGCTGATGAGCCTAAAGAATTTCAAATTGGAGCCGAAGTTCCGTTTGACTACTTTAAGTTAGGTATAGTTATGGTTAAAAAATAGTCATCCCCCTCAAAAAAAATTACCCACGCATCAAATGTGCGTGGGATTTTTTTGGCGGAGCGTAGAGGACTCGAACCTCTGCACCGTTATTCGCGGTGACGGATTAGCAATCCGCTGTATTACCACTCTACCA
>OMQE01000167.1 GCA_900313155.1 uncultured Rhodospirillaceae bacterium
GGATTTCCACTCCAACCGCTTTTTTGCTGCATATCAAGCCCTAACTTTTCACCTAGTTTCAATGCTATATTTTTAGGGGTTAAACTTTGCCTTTGGTCTTGGTTGGCATAATATGTGCCTTCCGGAATAGGACCTTTATTTGCCACATTTTGGTATTGAGCACTTTGAAAATCATCGTGTCCCGACTGAGCATCTAAACTTCCAACCTGATCAGTGTTATTATAAAGATTCAAATTCTGACCATCAAATCGCATATAACAATTTGGGTCATTTGGATTTTGCGGCTGGTTTGCCGTTCCAAAGCCTTGTTCTCCGTTTAATCCGCCATTGTTCAACCGGTTGGTAACATTTTCAATGTTTTGCGCATCTTTAAGATATTTTAACACATACTATATACAATATTTGATAAGAGGTATGGAAATGAAAAAGTTTATTTTGATTTTAGGGCTGTTTTTGAGTTTAAGCGCGAATGCTCGGACAGATGATAATGTAAATAAACAAGAGTTTGTTAATCCGATTTTTTATCAACCATTAAGACCGTTAAGTTCTACCGTTGGCTGGACGTATCTAACTCCAAAATCTATTGATTTTAGAACACCATTAGATAAAAACCTTATTGATAGCACAGGGAAATGTGAACTTGTTGAAAATGAACAAGACCACATTACCCTGTTATGTAATATCACTTTTCGTAATGAAAAATGGAGAGAATATTATACATATTTTATAAAAGACCTTTTTATGCCTAATTGCTTGCATATTTTAGAATATAATTATCAAAAATTAGAAGATTTTTCCCAAAATGAAATGCATGCTTCAAAGTATTGCGTTACTCCTCCAAATTATACTCCGTCAGAATCTGATTGAACGCGCCATTCTCTTAGCCCAATCATTACGGTCTTGTTGAACATCCTTACGATTCACATTATCAACAATACCATTGATATCACGACCATGGATTGCATTATATAAATTCGGCCAATTTTGTTGATTCAAGTTTCCTGTATTGTATTGAATATCCAGCAACACCTCCTTCAATGGTAATGGGAAACTGTCAAAATCAGAAAATTCTCCACGCAAATGCGTTAGGTCATTTGTCATGTGATTTTGGGCTAAACCGCGTGCTTCAGTGTCTGAAATGCGGATATTTGTTTTGTTTTCAAATGCCTTAGCTTTTAGATTACGATTAACATAGTTACCATTGGCATCTTTTTCATCACTGAGTTGTCTCATAATATTATAGGCCTTCCATTTTTGTGCTTCTGTTGCAGGAATACCATCAACTATGCCATTTAAATTTTTAAAAACATTCCAATTATCAACATTAGCACCACCGCCTATGGTTACAAAACCTTTGGTATCAAGATACGGATAAGGAACAACGCGTTCAAATTGTTTAATATTTTCCCACATTCTTGCATATAAATCTTCATCAGAAATGTGATTTCTGTTGCTTTGCCCGTAACCGTAACTGCTCAAATCATAACCGCCTGCTCACGGTGTTATGGTTTGATTATTCCGCCACGGCACCGAACTGATTTGTTCCGCCGGATTGCTCCACGGCGTCTGGGTAATCATCTGCTGCGGATAAGTTGCACCGTTGTTCCACGGCGTTGGCGTGGCTGTCGTTGTGCTCCAAAGTGTAGGTGTGGTTGACGGTTCGTCATAACTCCACGGAGTAGGAGTTTGATTCTGTGCCGTTGATGTTGCAATAGAATTTGGTGTTGTTGCAAAGCTCTGATTTGCGCCAAAGTTTGCATTATTCCCCATATTTATATTTGTGCTAAACCCGCTATTACTCACTCCGCTACCAAAACCGCCGGTATTGTTCCAATCGCTTGTGTTGTTATTTTGAAAATAACTGCTCGGTTTGCCGACCAAACTTTCGGTGTTGACCGTATAGTCGGAATTTGTAGTGACTTGCCCGTTATTTGCGCCGACGTTAAATCCGCTATTATTCACTCCGCCACCAAATCCGCTGTTATTCAACCGATTTGTAACGTTTTCGATATTTTGCTTAATGTTTGAAGTGCCGAAGCCGTAATTATTCTCCGGCGAGCCACCCCAAAAGTTTGTGCTGAACTTCGGATAATTTTCTTCGGATATCCCTTGCTTGCTGAAATTCTCTGCCAGTTGATTTTCTCTTGCCAGTCGTGCGCTTTGATATTCCAACTCATCACGCGTTGAAAATCCGCTGTGGTCGACACCGTAACTATCCACCCCGCCGTTACCGGATTGGTAGCCGGACAGTTTTTTAATTTCGTCCCAAATATCCATTTAGGCCTCCTATTTTTAATTTTTTCATCTTTTATCTCCATATTTTGTTGTTAAAATCGCACCAAAATCATATATTTCTTATTATATACTGACGCATAATCAAATTGCAGAAGTGTTAAAAC
>OMQE01000035.1 GCA_900313155.1 uncultured Rhodospirillaceae bacterium
GAAATGTGGCAGAAAGATTTTGCCATTGAGCGCAGTATGAACGAAAAAATATGTGTTGACCGCGACGGCAACCCCATTCCGTGGTACACATATCCGGCAATTGAATACATTTCGCAGTTTGATTACAGCGACAAAAAAGTGTTTGAGTTCGGTACCGGATATTCTTCGATGTATTGGGCAAAAAGAGCTAAAAAAGTTATCAGTATTGAAGACAAACCGGAGTGGTTTGCCAAATTTTCAGCAGAATTTCAGGCTCTGAATTGGCAGATGCGCTATTGCGACGAAAAGCAGGGTTATGAAGATACAATTTTTGCCGATAATGAAAAATATGACGTGATTATTATTGACGGCAAGCGACGGGCTGAATGTGCCGCCAATGCCGTTAAGGCGCTCGCCACCGGCGGTATGATTATATTAGACGATAGCGACCGTATCAACACCAGTCAAGAATATGTGCATGCGGTGCAACATTTGCGGGCGGCAAATTTACTGCAGGTAGATTTTTATGGCTTTTGCCCGATGAACAATTACACCAAAACAACTTCAATTTTCTTTACTCGTGATTTTAATTTCGAATCGCTCTACACCGTGCAACCGATTAACGGTCTTGGCAATATCTGGTCTATGAGCCGCAAAGAGCGCAAACAATTTTTCAAAAAGCAAGAATGGCCGCTGGAAGAAGATGAAAAACAAGATTGACTTTTGTCAAAATTTATGTATAATCGAACTTATAATGAAAAGGAGTAATTCAGATGATGAAAGTTGTTGCCCCTGAAACAATCAGTGAAAATTTAAAAAAGGCATCGCAAATTGAGGTTACGCCAGCCGGCCCGAAAGGAATTGATAAGCTAAAATTGGCAACGGTACGCTTTTTGCGCAAAACGGCTGAAGGAACGGCAAAAGCCTTTAACAAACCCGAGCTTGGAATGCCTCTTGTTGCCGGAGGAATAGTTGCCTCTTTTGCTTATGTGCAATCTAATTTTGGTGGAAAAGTCGGTTTTTCTAAAGAGTTATTGATTGGCGGCGTCAGTGCTTTTGCTCTTGGAGCCGGTGTCGGCGGCATAACTGCCGATTTTAGTGCCAAAAAACTCAGAAATTTAGAATATAAACTTGTTAAAAAAATTCAGGCTGATCGTCCGTCTCTTTTGCAACGTCGGCAAATGAAAGGGACGCAATATGCCTAATACATATATTAAAGAATTTACCTTTATTGAAGCCGATACGCAAATGTATATTATGATTCCGGTGCAAAAAGATGAATGCGAAAATGCGCGTTTAACATACAACGGCAAAAATGTGATGCTTCTGCAACGCAATAACAGCTTACTTGTTTTAAAAGATATTCCGACCAATATTCGCCCCAAACTCAAAAACGGGCGTCCGGTGATTTTGGCAGAAGTTGCCGGTGACAACAAAACAATTATCCGCGGTTATACCGTTAACCTGACAATAGATGAAAATGTGCCAAATAAAGACAATTTGAGTGAAGATTTTGATAAAGATTTCGGCTTTTTAAAAGAAGTGATGAATAACGAAGAATATTTTGCATTCAAAACACAAGTTGGGTTTTAGACAGTTTTATCGCAAAATATGATAAAAAGCGGATTTAAAATGCAGAAAGATTTTCATTAAAGAAAATCTTTCTTTTAGTGTATAACACCCAAAAGCTTGGATAATGAGATGAGTGCGAAATGATTCTTTGACGCCGTGTACAAGATGGTACACAAGGAAAAAAATTACAAGCAATCAACCATTATACGAGCTTACGCTTAGAAGCCTTCAGTGTCGAGGCGCTTACGCATCTGCTTACGAGAACGGCGAATTGCTTCAGCCTTGCGGCGAGCTTTCTTTTCAGAATTCTTCTCATGGCAGCGACGAAGTTTCATTTCACGGAACACACCTTCTCTTTGCAGTTTTTTCTTCAAAATCTTCAAAGACTGGTTAACATCATTTCCGATAACTGTAACTTGTACCACTTAAATCACCTCTTTTCATATTAGTTAAATTGTTAAAACATTGCGCACTATGTATCACATCAATCTACATATTGCAAGAAAAAAATAACCACTTTTGATAAAATTTTTCTAGGCGATAATATCAGGCCCCATCCGCTGTTCAACTGAACTGATTTTTTTAGAAATGCTGTTCTTTAAGGTTTTTAACCTGCGTGCCTGCAAAAAATCTACAGTTTTACCTTTTTTGAGCAAATTTGCCATGTCGGTATTCAGGTGACGCTGTTCCAGTTTAAGTTCGCATAAAGCAAGTTGCAAACGTGCCATTTTTTCGTCCGTTGTCATAATTTTATATATAGTCCTTTCAAAAAAAATTGTAATAACTACATTTTTTACTGGAAATTTTATCATAAAGTTTGTAAAGACTATACCATAAAATTTAGTTGAATGCAATATATTTAATACGGAGTTTTGAAAATGACGAATATAAAAAAGATTGGCGTTTTGACAAGCGGTGGAGATTGCGCCGGCCTAAATGCTGTATTGATGGCCGTTGTTAATGCCGCAACAAAACAAGGTTGGGAAGTCTACGGTATTCATGATGGAACGGACGGCTTAACGAATCGGCCAATGTCGTATGAAGTTTTGACCGAATCCAATTTTTCTAACTCTCCGTGGCCAAGATTAGCCGGCTCTTATTTGGGTTCACTCAATACCGGCGTTAAAGAATCGCAAGAAGTTTTGGCTGAGCGCTTTGGCGAAGGTGTGCGCGAGCTCGATTTAGATGCCGTTGTGGTTGTTGGCGGTGATGGCAGTATGAATATTGTCAGCAACTATTGCAAAATGGCCGGCGTTAAAATGGTTGGTATTCCGAAGACTATTGATAATGATACACCTTTAACCGAATTTTCGGTCGGTTTTAACACCGCTTGCCAAGTGTGCACCAATGCGCTTGACGATTTGATGACAACGGCACGTTCTCACCATCGGGCGCTGATTTTGGAAGTGATGGGTCGTGATGCCGGACATTTGGCAATGCACGCCGCTTTAGCCGGTTTTGCCGATGTTTGTCTGGTGCCGGAAATTCCATACACTTTGCAAGGCATTGTCAATAAGCTTGAAGATGTTAAAAAAACCGGCCGCACCAGTGCGCTGATTGTGGTTTCGGAAGGTGTGAAAACCGAAAAGGGTGAAGCTGTAACAGGTGCTGTTAATATGGTCGGTGAAAAAATCAATGGTGGTATCGGCGACTATTTAAGCGGCTTGATTAACGCTAATTACAAAGGTTTTCAAACCCGCGTTACCAAGTTAGGACACGTTCAACGTTCGGGCAATCCGACAGCGTTTGACCGTAGTTTAGCTGTGGTTTTGGGTGCCGAAGCCGTTAATTTGTTGGCACAAGGTCATACAGACCGCATGGTTGCTTTAGCGCGCGGACAAGTTACTTCATTTGCGTTAGATGAGGTTGTTGCCGCCGGCACAACCGGACTTGATGCCAACAGTTCTTACGTTAAGGCGGCTCGCGCCATTGGTATGTATGTTGGCGAAATTTAAGCGTTGTTCTTAGCCAGTTTTGTTAAAAATCTCGCATTTGATGCGAGATTTTTTTTGCATAAAACAACCCTTCGACAAAGCTGATTACATTACAAATTACATTACAAATTACATTACAAATTACATTACAAAAAACCGCCGGATTTCTCCGACGGTTTTTATTAGTAAGCTTGGAAGATTATTCCAAATCTTCACCGGTTTCTTGGTTCACACGCTTTGCGGAAAGCTTGATTTTGCCGCGATTATCAGTGCCCATACACTTCACCCAAATGGTGTCGCCTTCTTTGTAGAAATCGCAAACCGAAGCAATACGCTCATTCTTGATTTCGGAAATGTGGACCAACCCTTCGGTCTGACCAATAAAGCGAACAAACGCACCAAAGTCCATAATCTTGGTAATTGTGCCCTTATAAATATGACCGATTTCCGGCTCGGCAATAATCCCCATAATGATGTCAATCGCCTTTTGGCAGTTTTCATTATTATTGGAAGCAATCAAAACCGTGCCGTCATCATCAATTTCAATTTTTGTATTGGTTTGTTCAATAATTTCTCTGATGACTTTACCACCGGTACCAATCACTTCACGAATCTTGTCTGTCGGAATCTTCATGGTATGGATACGTGGTGCCTTCGGCGAAATTTCCGGACGCGGTTCGGCAATCGCTTTCGCCATTTCACCTAAAATGTGGATACGTCCTTCATGAGCCTGCGCCAAAGCATTTTGCATAATCTCTTTGGTAATGGAAGTAATTTTGATATCCATTTGCAAAGCGGTCACACCGTCTTTAGTGCCGGCTACTTTAAAGTCCATATCGCCGAGGTGGTCTTCATCGCCCAAAATATCGGTCAAAATCGCCACACGACCGTCATTTTCCTTAATCAAGCCCATAGCAATACCGGCAACAGGCTTTTTCATCGGCACACCGGCGTCCATCAATGACAAGCATGTACCGCAAACGGTAGCCATTGATGACGAACCGTTAGATTCCATAATATCCGAAACCACACGCAAAGAATAAGGGAAAATTTCCTTATCTTTCGGCAACATCGGATGAATAGCGCGCCAAGCCAATTTACCATGTCCGATTTCACGGCGTCCCGGTGTTCCTAAACGTCCGCATTCACCAACCGAAAACGGCGGAAAATTGTAATAAAGCATGAAATCTTGCTTATATTCCGGAAACAGCCCGTCAACCAACTGCGCATCTTCCGGTGTTCCCAATGTGGTCACCACCAAGGCTTGCGTTTCGCCACGGGTGAATAATGCTGAACCATGCGCCTCCGGTAATACCGAAACTTCGCACGAAATCGGACGAACAGTTCTGGTATCGCGGCCATCAATGCGATGTCCGGTGGAAAGAACTTTTTCACGCATGGTGTGATGCATCACGTTTTCAATAGCGTCGCCGACATAGCGCATTTCAACTTCGTTTTCAGGGTCAATCGTTGCCTTAATTTCTTCAGCTAACTGCCCCAACGCCGTGCCCCGCTCTTGTTTATCAATAATGCTGAAAGCGTTGGCGTAGCGGTCACCATATTGTTGCATAATACGCGCACTCAAAGCATCATATTCTTCCGGGAACTTCGGCTCTTCCCACTTTTCTTTACCGGCATCAGCCGCCAATTCTTTAATCAAACTAATAACGGCTTGGAAGTTTTCAAAACCAAACATTACCGCACCAAGCATCGTTTCTTCGGAAAGTTCTTGAGCTTCCGATTCCACCATCAAAACGCCTTCTTCGGTTCCTGCAACAGTTAATTCCAAATCCGATGTTGTTTGTTGTTCCATAGACGGGTTCAAAATATAATTGCCCTTGTGATAACCCACTTTTGCCGCGCCAATCGGTCCCATAAACGGAATACCCGAAACAGCCAAAGCTGCAGATGCCGCCACCATCGAA
>OMQE01000179.1 GCA_900313155.1 uncultured Rhodospirillaceae bacterium
AAACACAATTTCGGTCGGTAGTTCGAGTATTCAGCGACAGATTAAGTATGTTGCTGCCGGCACCTCCGACACAGATGCCGTGAACCTTAAGCAATTAAACGATGCCATTGCCGGCGTTTCCGGTGGTGGTTCGTCGGTAACTCTTGATACAACATTTGATGCTGAAAGCACCAATGGAGCTACATCTCAAGCCATAGCAAATTATCTAGATAATAACTATTACAGGAAGAACAAAAAATCGAAGATTCTGAATGGGGTTAAAGAGGGCAAAATTGGGAATGAAATTCCCAAAATATGCGCTAACAATCATAACAATTTTCACATAATAAAAAAACACCCCAAAACTATGGTTATAAGTTCGGGGTGTTTCAAAAATAAGCTAAAAACTAAAGTTCAAAATCCGTTACGCCGTCATAAGCATACCGGTACATTTGTTCGATTTCTTTAAATAAAGGATAACGAGGATTGGCGGCTGTACATTGGTCATCAAAGGCCAATTCCGGAAGTTTTTGCATTGCTTCTTCCCAATCTTTTTCATCAATACCCCATTCGCGAATAGATGCAGGAATATTGAGTTTTTTCTTCATCTCTTCAATAGCTTTTATCAAGTTATTTACGGCTTCATCATCAGTTTTTCCGCTTAATCCGATACCGCGCGCAAAAGAAGCATAAGCCGCTTTTGTATTCGGAAAACGATATTGCGGAAATGCTGCCTGTTTTGCCGGACAATCATTAGAATTGTAGCGAATGACTTGGTTAATCAGCAACGCATTGGCAATACCATGCGGAACATGAAAAGCCGCCCCCAATTTATGAGCCATAGAGTGACAAACACCAAGAAATGCGTTCGCAAAAGCCATACCGGCAATTGTAGCCGCATGATGAACTTTTTCGCGAGCATTAAAATCTGCCGTTTCGTATGACTTCACTAAATTTTCGTATATAAGCTTTCCTGCCTCAATTGACAGGCCACGAGTATAGTCTGTTGCCATGCAAGAAACATAAGATTCCAGTGCATGCGTCATTACGTCAATCCCAGATGCTGCGCATAAACCTTTTGGCATTGTCAAAACCAAATCCGTGTCAACAACAGCCATTGTCGGCGTCAAGGCATAGTCTGCAATAGCATATTTGACACCTGTTGCATCATCGGTAATAATTGAGAACGGTGTAACTTCCGACCCTGTACCCGATGTTGTAGGAATAGCCACCATTTGAGCCTTCGCTCCCATTTCCGGAAATTCAAAAATACGTTTCCGAATATCCATAAATCGGCGAGCCAAATCTTCGAACTTAAGTTCCGGATGCTCATACATAATCCATAAAATTTTACAAGCATCAATAGGCGAACCACCACCTAAAGCAATCAATACATCAGGAGCAAAACTTTCCACCATTTCGCGTGCTTTATTGATAGTTGTTAAATCCGGATCAGGTTTTACATCACTGAAAATTTTATAAGCAATACCCAATGGTTCTAAAATATCCGTAATTTTCTTTGTGTATCCTAAATCAAACAAAGGTTTATCAGTTACAATAAACGCTCTTTTTTTACCTTTTAATTCTTTAAGTGCAAAACTCAAGCATCCCGGCTTAAAATAAATTTTAGGCGGAACTTTGAACCACAACATATTTTCTTCACGTTTTGCCACAGATTTAATATTCATCAGATGTTTTACTCCTACATTTTCACTAACCGAATTTCCGCCCCAAGAACCGCAACCAAGTGTCAAAGATGGTTCAAGCCTAAAGTTATAAATATCTCCGATAGCTCCTTGCGATGAAGGACAGTTAATCATCACACGACCTGTCGGCATTGTATCGCCGTATATTTTAATGCGGTCGTCATTTCGCGGATTTGTATATAAAACAGAAGTATGACCGGCGCCGGCAAACAAAACCAATTTTTTGGCTTTTTCCATAGCGTCTTCAAAATTTTTTGCTTTATACATTGCCAAGCACGGAGATAATTTTTCATAAGAAAATGGTTCTTCAGAGCCTATTTTATCAACTTCAGCAACCAAAATTTTTGCACGTTCATCAATCTTCAGACCGGACATTTCTGCAATTTTAGCCGCCGGCTGTCCGACAATGGCCGCATTTAATTTGCCGTCTTGAATAATTGTTGATGAAACTTTTTGACGCTCATTATTGTCTAAAATATACGCACCTCTTTTGAGAAATTCTTTTTTCACAGATTCATAAATTTCATCTACCACAATCACAGATTGTTCCGAGGCACAAATCATACCGTTATCAAAGGTTTTAGACATTAAAATTGAACTTACGGCCGTTTCAATATCTGCCGTTTCATCTATCACTGCCGGCGTATTACCTGCTCCAACCCCAATTGCCGGTGTGCCGGAAGAATATGCGGCTTTAACCATTCCCGGACCGCCGGTTGCCAAAATCAAATCTGCTTGTTGCATCAGATATTGTGTGCGCAACAGAGAAGGTTCTTCAATCCAACCGATAATATCTTCAGGAGCGCCGGCCTTAACGGCTTCTTCCAAAATGATGCGTGCTGTTTCAATGGTGCATTTTTGCGCACGAGGATGTGGCGAAAAAATAATTCCATTACGCGTTTTTAAGGCTATTAAAGATTTGAAAATAACCGTAGATGTAGGATTTGTTGTCGGTACAACACCGGCAATTACCCCAATTGGCTCGGCAAATTTTATCATGCCGTTTTCTTTGTCTTCTTCAATAATTCCGCAAGTTTTTACATTTTTATATTTGTTGTATATGTATTCTGATGCAAAATGATTTTTTATAACTTTATCTTCGGCAATTCCCATACCTGTTTCCGCAACAGCCATTTTTGCCAAATCAATTCTTAATGAGCTGGCTTTAAGTGCCACACGGCGAAAAATTTCATCAACTTGCTCTTGTGAATAAGTTGCAAATTTTTCCTGCGCTTTACGAACTTTTTGAATTATTGATTGAACATATTTCTTTTCATTTTCTTCTGCAATATTTGTATCCATAATTATCCTCCTATTGGAACTATTTAAAAATTTAGCTCAAAACCGGTAAAAAAAAATTAAATTTTTGCATTTTTTAATCACTTTTTGTTTCTATTTATAACATATCAGGTTGAAATAAAAAAATCTATAGATATATGTGATGTGGTTAAAATTTATAACAAGGAGAAAAATATGAATAAAATTCTAACAATTTTAGCTATTGCCGGAACAATTTTCGTAGGTTCTAATGCAAATGCTGCTAACCATGACGCCAAAAACGCAAAGATTAGTAAAGTATCTGATGTTCAAAATATGGCTGACGATTCTACGGTTTATATTCAAGGATATTTGGTGCAGAACTTGGGTGATGAAATGTATGTATTTCAAGACGATTCGGGTAAAATCAATATCGAAATTGATGATGATTTAATTGAAAACGCCATTGCTCCTAATTCAACCGTGTGGATTGCCGCAACGGTAGATAATGATAATGGTGAACCTGTCACCTTGGAGGCCGAAGAAATTCAATTAGTACCAACATCAGCAAATCAACAACCGATGACAATGAGTAATAACGCAAAGAAATAATTTTTAGTTTAATAGATATCCTCCTGTAAAATGAATTCTTCCAAAGAAAATAGAAATCTTTCTTTGAAAAAGTAATTCAAAAATGAAGGAGAGGTATATCTTATTAAAAGAAACTACACAGCCGGCAATTAGCCGGCTTTTCTGTTATGTGAAAATTGTTATGATTGTTAGCGCATATTTTTTTTGCAGAATTTTGTGATGAAGTGTTAAATGTCGTCTTTTTGCCCTCTTTAACCCCATTCAGAATCCCTGATTTTTTGTTCTTCCTGTAATAGTTATTATCTAGATA
>OMQE01000052.1 GCA_900313155.1 uncultured Rhodospirillaceae bacterium
CAAGGCATATTGCTCAATAATAAAATGTATGGATTTATTTGCCGCCTTATCACAAGAAATAATGGCATCAAAAACCGCCTTATTTTCCTGTTCCGGCTTAATTTTTTGCTCCAAAGTTTTATATACCTCGGCAAGTTCGGAAAGCGAATCGACAATTTTTGCAATATAAGCAGGGATTTTCAATTCACTCAAACCACCCCAAAAACCTTCAATAAACCCCAATTCTAGTTCATCATAGCGCATTGTGCAAACAGCTGTTAAATCTGTAGTTGGCGCGATTCGCGGCAAAACCACATCATTTTGACTGACTAAACGGAGCATTTCGTCCCATAAGCCCATAAAAAACTTAAAAAACAATTCGGCTTCAGTTTTTGTTTCCAAACGTGGGGTTTGAGAATTTTCCCACAGAGAAGATATAACATCTGTCGGTCTGATTTCGCCGTTCGGACTACAAATTGCACCGGCAACACGCATTTTAACTATTGATAAAGGTGTCGGGCAGGCATAGTGTTCCAAAAATTTTTTAAATTTATCATCACCTATATATTCATTTTCGCTTTTCATTTTTATAATCTTTGTATATGATGTTCTAAAACTGATATTATAATTTAATGGAGATTTTAAAATTGTCTAGTCAAAAATTAACAATAAGCTGTTTATTTTTACTTTTTTTAAGTGGTTGCGGTTTATTCAATCCATATATTGATCGCCAGCGCAATCCGGGGGTGGCTGACTTAGCCCAATTATATAAAGGGCCTTCAACACCAGAAAATCCGGTAATATGCTATAATGGTCTCATAACTAATGAAACAGAGCTACAACAAATGGCAGATGCCGAATGTATTAAGCACGGCACCGGAACAAAAGCCGAATTTGTTAAAACAACACACTTTGACGGTAAATTGTTGTTGCCGACGCACGCACATTATAAATGTGTTAAAAAATAAAAAAAAGGACGAAAAATGAATTTACTATTTGAAACAACATTAAATAAAACACTTTCAGAAATTTTTGAAAAACTCGGATTAGATACAAAATTTGCAACCGTAAAAGTTTCTGACCGTGCAGATTTGAGCGATTTTCAGTGTAACGGCGCCTTGGCTTTGGCTAAAACGGCGCACAAAAATCCACGTGAAATTGCCGCTTCTGTTGCCACAGAATTGGAAAAAGAACCAAATATTGCTACTGTTTCGGTCGACGGTCCGGGGTTTATCAATATCAAACTCAAAGATGATTTTATTGCTGCTAATATGGATAAAATGGCACAAGATGAGCGTTTGGGCTGTGGTATAACCGAAAATCCGCATCGCGTGGTGCTTGACTACGGCGGACCGAATGTGGCAAAAGAAATGCACGTCGGGCATTTGCGTTCCGGCGTGATTGGCGAATCTATTCAGCGTATTGAGCGCTTTGTGGGTAATGATGTTGTTTCTGATGTGCATTTGGGAGACTGGGGAACCCCAATGGGAATGATTTTAGCGGAAATTTTACGCAGTGACGGCACACTCAGCCACGTATTTTCATATAACATTGCACAAATTACCGAATTTTATAAAAGAGCTAACATTCGTTGTAAAGAAGACGAAGAGGCAAAAGAACAAGCTCGTAAAATTACTGCCGCTTTGCAAGACGGTGATGAACAATATCGCGCGGCTTGGCAACACTTACGCAGTGAGTCGGTGAAGGCTATTAAGGCAAATTATGCTCAACTTGATGTCAACTTTGATTTGTGGTGGGGCGAAAGCGATGCTCATCAAACATGCGGTGAAATTGTGAAAATTGCCCGCAATAAAGAAATATCCGAAGTAGATAATGGTGCAGAAATTATTCGTCTTGAAGAGGGAAATAAACCTAAACCACCAGTAATTTTGATAAAATCGGACGGGGGATATACTTATCATACCACAGATTTAGCAACCATTAAAATGCGAGTGGACCAACTGAAAGCACAAGAAATTGTTTATTTTACCGACAGCCGCCAAGCCTTGCATTTTGAGCAAGTGTTTGAAGGAGCAGAAAAACTCGGGATTGCTCCAAATGTGGAATTAAAGCACATTGTGTTTGGCACGGTTAACGGTGCAGACGGCAAGCCGTTCAAAACACGTGACGGCGGTGTGATGAATTTAGACACCTTAATTGAAATGTCCAAGGATAAAGTTCGCCAATCTTTGCCTAAAGCCGGTGAAGTGGAGGGATATGGCGAAGCAGAAATTGAAAAATTAACATCGCAAATTGCTGTTGCCGCCATCAAATTCCAAGATTTGAAAAATACAATTTCGTCAGGTTATGTGTTTGAATTGGATGATTTCGCCAAATTTGAAGGCAAAACCGGACCATATATCCAATATGCAATTGCCCGCATCAACTCTGTTTTACGCAAAGCTGAAGCAAATGGTTTGAATGTCGGTAATGTTAAGTTAGAAGCACCGGAAGAACGCGCGTTAGCACTCAAACTGGCTCAAGTCCATAATGTGGTTATGCGTGCTCACAGTGAGAAAGAACCGAGTATTATTGCCGATTATACTTATACGTTAGCCCAGCAATTCAGTACATTTTATAATGCCTGCCCAATTATGAATGCCGGTGACTGTAATTTAGCGGCTTCTCGCTTGCGTTTAGCCAAACTGGTGCGCGATGTGCTGACTTTGATGCTGAATTTGTTGGGGATTGAGGCACCGGAAGTGATGCTGAAAGCCTAAAAATTTAAAGGAGAATTATAAAATGGCAGAGCAACATGATGAAAGCTATTGGATAAC
>OMQE01000098.1 GCA_900313155.1 uncultured Rhodospirillaceae bacterium
AAAATGACAGATTATACTTTTAATGCAAAAAAGCGTGAAAAAGCAGGTAAGGGGGCAGCTCGTGCTTGTCGTCGTGAAGGTCGTGTTCCTGCCGTTATTTATGGTGGCAAAAAAGATGCCGTTTTGATTAGCTTGGATCCTGTTGAGTTAGAAAAAGCTTTGGATTTAGCTGATTTTTATCAATCAAATATCACCATTGAATTAGATGGCAAAAAAACCAAAGTTGTTTGTCAGGATGTTCAATTCCACCCTGTTTCAGACAAACCGCTTCACGTAGATTTTTTGCGTCAATAAGAGGTTGAAAAAATGTTTTTGGTGGTTGGCTTGGGTAATCCCGGTGCAGAATATGCGGCTACCCGCCATAACGTCGGATTTATGGCGGCAGATGAGCTTCATCGCCGCTATAATTTTTCGCCTTGGCGCGCCAAATTTGACGGACTGATTGCTGAAGGCCTGATAGATGGAGAAAAAGTGTATTTACTCAAACCGCAAACATTTATGAACCTTTCCGGCAACAGCGTGGTAAAAGCGGCGCATTTTTACAAAATTCTCCCTCAAAATATTGTGGTTATCCACGATGATATGGACTTACCAACCGATAAAATTAAAGCCAAAATCGGTGGCGGAGCCGGCGGTCATAATGGACTCAAAAGTATCGATTCCGCCATTTCGCCAAACTATAATCGTATCCGTCTCGGTGTTGGTCACCCAATAAGCAAAAGCGAAGACAGCGTGGTTAATCATGTTCTTTCCGGATTTGGTAAAGCCGATAAAGAAAACATTGAACGCAATATTGATATTATTGCAGATTTATTACCGATTCTGCTCAAAAAAAATGTGGCAGAATTTTCCAATCAACTCGGCATGATATTGGCCAAAAAATAAAATATCAGCTTAAATTAGAAGTAAATCAACCGGAAAAATCCTGCCTTTATCACCAAACCTCTTACAAAATTAGGCTAACTTGTGTAGATACGACGAGTCGATTGCAGGCGTATAAAAAAGTGCCGAGAAAAATCCCGACACTTTTTTATTTTTCTCAAAGTTCGTAGAAAGTAAGATTCTCACCCCAAAAAGTGGGATAAAAGCTCTTAATACGAAGAAGGATTTCGCCATAACAAAAGTGCCGAGACAAATCCCGACACTTTTTTATTTTTCTCAAAGTTCGTAGAATGAGGCGAGTACGTAGTGATTTTTAAGCGACGTGTACAAACAAGGTACACAAGCGAAAAAAAGCACAAGTAATCGACCATTATACGAACTTTCCTAAGCGGCTTTGCGAGCGCTATGCTCCTTCTGCGTCTTTCCATATTTAACAGCGGCCTGTGCTGCTGCCAAACGCGCTACCGGTACACGGAACGGTGAGCAAGAAACATAGTCTAAACCACATTGTTGGAAGAACTCGATAGACTTCGGATCGCCACCGTGTTCACCGCAAACGCCCAAAAGTAATTCCGGATTCGTTTGACGTCCATATTCGCAAGCGCGTTTAACAAGCTTACCAACACCTTCGGTATCAATCGAGGCAAACGGGTCTGCCACATAGATACCTTTAGAACGATAACAATCCAAAATGGCGCCGGTATCATCACGGCTCATACCTAAAGTGGTTTGCGTTAAATCGTTGGTGCCGAAACCGAAGAACGCAGCCGAAGCGGCAATTTCTTCAGCCATCAAAGCGGCACGCGGCAATTCAATCATGGTACCAACTTCATACTCAATGCTCTTGCCTTTTTCAGCAAAAATAGCTTGAGCTGTGGTATCAATAATATGCTTCACAATATCCAATTCTTTCTTTGAACCAATGAGTGGAACTTCGATTTCCGGCGTTACCTTCACGCCTTCGTCACGACATTCCATAGCGGCTTCAAGAATGGCGCGTGTTTGCATTTCGCAAATTTCCGGATATGTTACAGCCAAGCGACAACCACGGTGACCAAGCATCGGGTTCATTTCGTGCAAAGCATTTGAACGATTCTTCACTTCAGCCAATGTTTTACCCATTTTATCTGCCAGTTCTTGCATTTCAGCATCTGTGTGCGGCAAAAATTCATGAAGCGGCGGGTCCAACAAACGAATAACAACCGGGAAGCCGTTCATGGTGCGATAAAGCTCTTTGAAGTCTTCTTTTTGGTACGGCAACAAACGAGCCAAAGCTGCTCTGCGGCCGGCTTCATCGTCCGACAAAATCATTGTGCGCATATCCGAAATACGTTTTGCATCAAAGAACATGTGTTCTGTTCTGGCCAAACCGATACCTTCAGCACCAAATTCCAAAGCTTGTTTAGCATCAGCCGGTGTTTCGGCATTAGCGCGAACATGCATGGTGCGAATTTCATCAACCCAACCCATAAAGCGACCAAAATTACCGGAATTTGTATCAGCCTTAACAGTCGGAATTTTACCTTCAATAATCTGACCTTTACCGCCGTCCAAAGACACCCAATCGCCTTCTTTAATGCAAGCACCAGACTTTGTTGTCATGGTTTTAGCGG
>OMQE01000139.1 GCA_900313155.1 uncultured Rhodospirillaceae bacterium
AAGCCCGTGTAAAACATCGGCAAAAAATTGTTTTGATGCCTCATTTAAGCTATCGGCATAACGCGGGGCATTTTCCACCACCGCTTTATCGCATTCTTCTTTGGAATCTAAAATGCGCAGCGGGTTGCGCTCCAGCCGATTTTTACTATCTAAAGAGAGTTCGTCCAAATGTTCCTTCAGATAAGCCACCAATTTTTCACGGTAAGCATCACGACTTTGAGCATCTCCCAACGAATTTATCTCTACCGTTACTTGCCCGCTCAAACCCAATTTTTCCAAAAATTCATACGCCATGGCAATAACTTCTATATCGGCTTGAGGCGTTTCTACTCCCAACAGCTCAACGCCAAACTGTGTGAACTGGCGCTGGCGTCCCTTTTGCGGACGCTCGTAACGGAACATAGGACCATGATAATAAAACTTAATCGGCAAATTTTGTTGCATACCGTTCGAAACAAATGCACGAACCACACCGGCCGTACCTTCAGGACGCAGGGTTAAACTTTCGCCGCCTTTGTCTTCAAAACAATACATTTCTTTGGTAACAATATCCGAAGTGTCTCCCAAATTGCGGGCAAAAACTTCCGTGAACTCAAATATTGGCGTTTCAATTTCTTCAAAGCCGTATTTTTCTACAACACCTGCACCGGTTGCCACCACTTTATTCATTTTTCTTTTAGCGTCACCATACAAATCATAAGTGCCGCGAACACATTGAACTTTTTCCATTTCTATTCCTGATTTTCGGTTTTAATAAAATCTTTCAGAGCCACATTGCGACTGCGCAAAGCCGTAACAACTTTAACTTCTTTATCGTTAATATAAAATTTGATATTTTTAAAGCGACCGACTGTAACAACACTGTTTTCGGCATCTTCAATAACATATTCCCTACCGCGTTGCATGGTTCGGCTTAAAACAACCTTACCGTTGCGCTTTAGTTCAACCCAAGACGGGCCGGTAAAGACCATCTTAACACGAGCAGGCAGAACTTCCGGTTGCGATTGCTCCGTTGTTTCCGGCTGTTTAAGCTCGGTATTTTCGGTTTTAAGTTCATTTTCCTCAACTTTAAGCCCACTATCCGGAGACAAACTTTCCGGCTGTTGGGCGTCTTGAAGAGCCGGTTCGCTTTCAGATGTATCATCTATAATAACCGGTTCCGGAATAGGCGTTGCTTCAAGCGTATTTTCAAAATCGGTTACCGTATCATTGTCTTGCTTAAACGGAAATTCAGTCCATGCATAAGCCAACGCCGCCAAGCAAATCAGCCCCAGCAAAATATGACGCCACTTTGGTCCGCTGGTTTCCTCTTTGCGTTCCTGCGGTTTTTTGGCTTGATCGCTCACACCGTATACGGCTTGACGATATGATGATAAAATACGCTCACCGTTGAGCCCTAAAAAATCGGCATAACTACGGACAAACCCCGTACCATACGGTGCCGGCGGAATGTTTTTAATATCCATATTTTCAATGGCTTCCAAATAGCTGGTGCGAATACACAAAACCTCTGCTGCATCGCGTAATTCTTTACCTTGTTTTATTCTGGTATTACGCAACAATTCGCCAATTGTTTGCGCTTCGTACTCTTCTTGTTTTTCTTCTTCCACTTTTTTTCTCCTGATTTGGCAAGCTTATAACATACTTTTTAATCAATTGCAATAGTGTGATCATAGGCATAAGCCGCCAGTTGCGGTCTTAAGCTGTTTTTTGGTGATTTCAGCAGGCTTTTGACATAGTCGGCAACATCTTCGTAGCGCATACTCATAATCATTTTCTTGACATTGGCATACGAGGCGCCGGAAACCGACAGATGCTGGTAGCCCAAGCCGATTAAGCACATTGCCTCCAGCGGATTACTGGCCATTTCACCGCAAACCGAACAAGTCACTTTGTACTGGTTGGCCTTGTCTATGATTTTTTTCATCAATTTCAAAAACGGCGCCGACAAAATATCATAACGGCCGGAAAGGCGCGGATTACCTCGGTCGCAAGCATAAATAAACTGATACAAGTCATTGGTGCCGACCGAAACAAAATCCACCTCCTGAAACATTTCATCCAGCTGGAAAAGCACTGACGGAACCTCAACCATAATACCAACTTTAACACTTTTGGCCGTTGGCTTACCGCGTTGTTTTTCGTGTTCATATTCCAAAAGAAGTGTTTCTTTAGCATCTAAAAATTCTTGAACGGTCGAAATCATTGGAAACATTACGTTCAATTCCTTACCTGCTGCCGCACGCAACATGGCGCGAATCTGTTGGCGCAAAATTGCCCGACGATCCAATGTGATGCGAATCGCACGCCAACCAATTGCCGGATTATCTTCTTTAACCTCGCCCCAATATGGTAAAAACTTATCTGAACCAACATCAAGGCTACGGAAAACAATTCGTTTGCTTCCCAAAGCATCAAACAATTTTTTATATTGGCGCTCTTGGCTTTCGACATCCGGCATTTTATCAGACGCCATAAACGTAATTTCTGTTCGATATAAACCTATGCCGTCGCAATTACTGGGCGCAATATAGTCAAAATCCAAATCCAGACCGTAGTTCATCGCCAAATTTATGCGGATACCATCTTTGGTTTTGGTTGGTTTTTTGCTTAAATTTTCCAAGTCGGCAAAAACTTTTTTCAGGCTTACCGACTTTTTTTGATATTCGGAGATTAAATGTTCCGAAGGGTGGATATAAACCGCTGCCTCGTTACCGTTAACTGCTATCAGTTCACCGGCTTTAACCTCCTTAACAATGCCATGTATTTTAGCCACAACCGGAATATTTAAGGCTTTTGCCACAATCACCACGTGCATGGTTGGAGTACAATCCTCAATAATCAGTCCGCGGATACGCTCATAGTTATAGTCCATCAAATCGGCTGGCCCCATGGTTTGGGCTATAATGATAATATCTTCATCACCGGATATCGGTTCAGTTTCTCCACCGCCGGCAATAAATGCACGTAAGCGGTCTGAAACATCACGCAAATCGTATAAACGTTCTTTCAAATAAGCGTCACTGGTGGCAGAAAGCTTGTTCCACATATCTTCATAAACATGTTCCACCGCCGCCTCGGCCGTGTAGCCTTTTTCAATGTCAGCGCTGATTTTTTTATACCAGCCTTTGTCTTGCGCAAACATTCGATACGCTTCCATAATGTCGGTGGTGTTGCCCAAATAGCTGCCAGCCTGTTGCATTTTTGTATCAAAATATTCAATCATTCGGCGCCGGCCTTCTGCCAGTTTGGATTTTTCCAGTTCAATATTTTCCGCAAATATGTTGGTCAGTTCGCGATGGCGATGATGCAAAACAGCCTTACCGACACCGTAACCTTTGTTCAGCTTGGTGCCATGCAAAACATCTCGAACAACAATACCTTTTTCGCGGATAATGCGGTTACGATGTTCGGTAAATTTTCGGCTGGACAACAAATCCGGCAGAACAAGCGCCAAAGTTTCAACCAGCTCTTTTTGCTCATCTGTAAAACCGATGGCACCATTTTTAATCAGCACAACCACGCCGATGGTGTTGTTTAAACGCAAAACAGGAACACTTAAAATTGTGTTGAGGTTCTTTTCGTCATTTTCGCTCATTAAGCGTTTGGCGCTGGCACTTTTGCCTATCACATCTTCATCAAAGCGGATATTTGTTTTATAATTTTCGGCGTGCCATCCGCCCATATATTCCAGATAATTTTCGTTCACCGTGGCATAAAGAAGCGCTTGGTCGGCGCCGGTCGAATCGATAAACGAGCGCATAATATTAACCAACTTATCCGCCATTGGGGTTTGTTGGCTCAACTCGGCCATTATTTTACGCTGAACAGCCAGCGCTTCGCTTATCACGGTAGATGTTTGCATTTCAGTGCGCACCTTAACTTAAAAATATTGTTGCATCATTATATTTATGATTTATACTACTTTTCAATTTAAGTAAATAGAAAAAAGGAGATATATCATGGCAAATAGTTACGCGCGCGGGCAAAATGACACTCGTCCGTGGGGAACATGGGAAGTAGTGGATTGTGGCAAAGGTTTTTGTGTTAAGCAAATCAATGTTAATCCGGGGGGAATTTTATCGTTGCAACTTCACCATTTCAGAGCAGAACACTGGATTATTGTGAGCGGAACGGCAACCGTTACATTGGGTAATTTGGAACTGACCAAAAACGCCGGCGAAAATATATATATTCCGGTAGAAACAAAACACCGAATCCAAAACAACAGCAACGAAACTTTAACTTTTATTGAAGTTCAGGTGGGCGAAAACCTTGATGAAAACGATATTGTGCGTTTTGAAGACAAGTATGGCAGAGCCTGATGATTATGCCCGATGATACGGGTGATGATTGATAATGGTTTGAATACGATAAATTTGCTCTGCTAAAACCGCACGCATCAGCATATGAGGTAAAGTCAGCTTACCGAAAGACAAAATC
>OMQE01000089.1 GCA_900313155.1 uncultured Rhodospirillaceae bacterium
TGGTGCCGACACACGGACTCGAACCGCGGACCCACTGATTACAAATCAGTAGCTCTACCAACTGAGCTATGTCGGCAATTAATTCGTAATACGATATAACCTATGTTTTACCGGTTGTCAATAATATTTTTTATTTATGTGATAAAAAATGTCAGACCGATACTTAAATTTAAAATTTGCTAAAAATATTTCCAAACAATTGAACATGTATTGCCTGAACCACAATTACATGCAATCGCTGCCTGAGCGACCGGTACCGGAACAGAAACCTGTGTTCCGCCGGCACAGGCAACAATAGAACCTTGCGTTGCCGGCACACCTTTACAAGCAGCACCTCCATGTTGGAATTGAATTTCCGGAACATCATTAGCGCCGTCAACTGTAGATGTTGTATCAGATAATTTTTGTGTTCCCATGGCTTTAAGCCCCATCAAACCTGATGATGAGCCAGACCCCCAATCACTGGATGCCAAGTCAGCGCACGCCGCCCTTGGTAATCCGGTATATTCAATAATAAAGGCCTTTCTGTCATTCTTTACACCGGAAACGCTGTTTCCAATACTTCCGCTACCCAAAAAAACCGAACCGCCAAAAGTATTTTTCAATTGACCGTTGCCATCATTAACAATCATTTCTTCCGGAATAACATCCATTTGAACGGCTGTTTTATTATTAAGCCCGTTATACGAAATTTGAGAACCGTAAATGGTGCGGATATTTGCCACAATAGACGTTACCTGACTTTTAATTTTATTAGTCTTATATTTTGTCATTGCCTTCGTGTAACCAGCAATACCGCCAATCGATAACACGCCGATAATCGCTAAAACGCCGAGCATTTCAATCATAGAACGGCCTTCTTGCATAGTTCTCATTGTTGCATCTCCATAATTATTCTACCTGAATACAAATTATAGCGAAATTATCATTTAAGTCAACATAAAAGACTATATATCCCTATAAAACAACGGTAAGCGCCCGCTGTGACCACCATAGCCTTGCCCCACTTGACGTCCAATGGCGGCAATTTTGGCACCGATGCAAGTTCGACAATGTAAAGGTGTGTCGTCAACACAAGCCTTGCCTGGGTATAACTCATAAAGCCGGCGATACTCACCTTCGGTTACATTTGGCATTACCACATTGGCACCACCCTTGAGCGCCATTATACGCCCTTGAGGATGAAGACTTTCCATTGCTGTTGTTGCCGGAATGTTGATATCTTCCAGCAAAAGACGCATAACCGCCATTGTTCGCAACGATAAATGCAAATTATTTCCATCGGCATCTTTTAGCGGCGTTTGCGGGTGTGGTATAAAAGGTCCTATACCAGCCATATCAACTCCGATTTCTTTCAAATAGAGTAAATCTTCGGCAATGGATTCGATGCTCTGATTCGGCAATCCGACCATAATACCGGAACCTAGTTCATAACCGAGTTCCTTAATCATCAGCAAACATTCATGCCGATGCTGCCAACTCATATCGGGGTCCAGAAGATGATATAGGTCTTTATCGGTGGTTTCAATCCGCATCAAATAGCGGTCGGCACCGGCCTCTCGAAAGGCTTTATAATCGGCATAACTACGTTCACCAATGCTTAAAGTCAACGCCACATTATGTTTTTTGATGCTCTCAATAATTCGGCACATGCGCTCTTGCGAATAATACATATCTTCGCCCGATTGCAGAACTAAAGTTTTGAACCCCATATCAATCGCTTGCTTGGCGGTTTGTAATAATTCTTCTTCGCTCATGTGGTAACGAGCCAACTTTTTATTATTGCGTTGCAAACCGCAATATAGGCAATTGTTGCGGCAAATGTTGGAAAATTCTATCAGTCCGCGCAAATGCACCTCATCTCCCACAAATTGATGCCGCACTTCATCTGCCTGATGCAACAAATCAGCTTCATGTTCTTCATCTTGTAGCAATTGTATAATTTGCTCTTTGCTGAATTTTGCCATTTACGGAAGCTCCTAAAAAACAAAACCGCTGAAAATCGGCGGTTTATCAAAAAAATGGCGCGCTCCGGGCGATTCGAACGCCCGACCCACAGCTTAGAAGGCTGTTGCTCTATCCAACTGAGCTAGGAGCGCAACA
>OMQE01000122.1 GCA_900313155.1 uncultured Rhodospirillaceae bacterium
CCATACTCAAAGGCGTCGATAATGCATTCGATATAGGCCTGCGAGCGGTGCGACGGATATTCGAGCTTATCAGTCTTACCGTCGGTGTAGAATTTTTCCGGTGAGGCAAATGCACCTCCGGGGAGAACGACAGCGTCGCAGTCGGCAATCTGATTGCGATGATGCACAAAGTCGAGCAGCATAATCTGTGCGCCTGTTCGTGCCAGAGCCAACACATAATTTCTGCCGAGGCAGTAGTGTCCTTCTTCGCGACCAAACAGAATACCAATGATTGGTGCCTTCTTTTGCGGAACAGAACAGCCAAGCTTGGTGTAGTCTTCCGGGCTTAGGTACCAGTACGGAACTGTGATACCGCAGAGATTTCTAGAAATTTTTTGCCATTCGGCGTCTGAAATTCCATAGCCATTGAACTGTGGCAATTCTTTAACAAAATTTTTCATAAGCGTTTTGTTTTTTAGGGGTTAATAATAAAATTAATAATGTAAAATTGTCAGTATTATAGCACGCAAAAATTATTTGTCAATTTGTTTATTAAAGAAGTTCTTTTTGATTAAATAGGGGGTTTAATTAGGGGAGCAAAGTGATTATATAAAAAACGAATCGGTAACTTTTATATAAATTATGTAAAATCAATATGTTATAATATTATTAAAAAAGAATCTTTGATGAATTGAAAATTACTTTTTATAAGATAAATATTATAAGATAGGCAAAAATTAAAATATTTATCTTATTTTTTAGACATTTTTTAAAAAATAGTAAAAAAATACTTAACAAATGATTAATTTTCTGTTAATAATAAGTTTAGTATGAATATGCAAAGTTTTCAGAAAATTAACTGGAGGATTTTATGAAAAATTTATTTTATTTATCTGTCCTGGTTCTGGCTGCCGGTTTGTCGGCTTGCGCCAGTGATGTGAACGAGGGCAACGGCTATCAATATAACGGCCGTGAAGGTTGTAGTGATACCTTGATTAAAGAACGTCCGGCACCGGTTGTTCAACCGGCTCCGATTGCGCAAAGTTGCGGTTGTCCGGTAACTATGCCTAGTTGCGGTTGTCCGGCACAGGAATATACTGTTAGAACACCGGTTAAGGTGATTTATCAGAACACTACTTACCGCACGGTTTATGAACCGAGAACATTTGCGACGACGTCTTATGAAGAACGTCCGTATATGGGTTGCCCGACCGGTAATTGCACGGTAGCACAGCAACCGGTAATGGGGTATCAGAGACCTGCAATGGCTTATCAGATGAGATAATCATCAGGCAGATTTATGATTTAACGACCGATGGTCTAGGTTGAGACCGTCGGTTTTTTTGTTTGACATAATAGGAAAAATTTGCTACTTTCGGAAGCTGAAAAGATTATGATTTATATAAGTATTAACTTTCTAAAAACTTACAATTATGAACGAAAAGATTTATGAATTGCAGTCGCCCGAATGGGAAAAGACGGTGATGATGCATTTGGTGATTAAAGGCGATGCCGACAGAATTGCCGAATTTGTTGAAGAAGGCTGGGGTGTGTATCCCGAAATTCTTAACTTGCTGGCAGCTTTTGAGGACACCAAGGTGCTG
Source organism: uncultured Rhodospirillaceae bacterium (assembly GCA_900313155.1). GTDB lineage: Bacteria > Pseudomonadota > Alphaproteobacteria > RF32 > CAG-239 > RUG410. The sequence goes on from OMQE01000122.1 coordinate 1,584, forward strand.
AACAAGGTTCTTAAGGCAGCAGCCGCGGTGGAGCGCTATAATGTAGAGAGGCTCTGTGGTTGGTTCAAGGCGTTTTTCGGGGCAGGTTGGAAAGGCGAGGTGGCAGAATATGGTTTGCAGAAAATTGCTGCCAAATATTTTTCCCCCGAGGAGTGTGAAAAAAACGAATTTTGGGAGGCGCTGAAGGATAATTGCAGTTTTACCTCATGTGAAATTCTGCACAAGCACTTCGGCATGGAGTGGATGTTCAACTGGTGCGACGAACTGCGTGAGGCATCAAAGGCTAATCCGCTTTCCGACGAAGCCAGAAGTAAGCTGGAATATTGCGAATACTTCCTGAGTCAGCAAGGGCAATTCGAATATTTGCGTAAAAACGCGTGCTGGAAAGCTCTGCGCTACAAGGCAGGATACGAATATTTGGCCTCAATTGGCGACTATATGGCCATTATGAACTGTGTATGCGTGAAAGACGACCTCCCAGACGAGCTTAAAGTTTATGTGCGGTCGATTTTGGACGCCGCCGAAGCCAAGATGAGTAAAGATGACAGAGCTTGGTATAAGGCGATTAGGAGCGGACTTCTCTTGAAGATATAAGTTGCAGAAATTGTAAAATTTTACCAAACGGGGTGCCGGTCTGGCACCTTTTTTGTTTTACATACCGGTTTAATTTACAAATTTTTGCAAAACGATACATAAAATACTTGATTTTTGCATTTTATAATATAATATAAGCCCCATGGTGGGCAGATATGTTTATAGGCGCACTATGGAAAGGCATGTATTGCCATCAATTATAATTGAAAGGAACAAAAATGAAAAAACAAGTTGTTGTATTAATTGCAATTGCGGCATTTGTATTGGGCGCTGTTGCTTGTTGCTTAGGTTGCTGCGGTAAGTCTAAAATTGCCGTTGTAGATATTGCTGCCATTGTTGGCCAATCTGAACAAGTTCAGGCTTTGAAGACAGAACAAGCTGCTCAAGCTCAGGCTTTGGCTCAATGGTTACAAGCTGCTCAAGCAGAAGTTGAAAAACAAACAGATGCTAAGAAAAAAGAAGAATTGTTGCAACAATATAATGCGGAATTTACTCAAAAGAGAGATGCCGCTGCACAACAATATGCTGCAAGATTGCAAGAAGTTGACAACAGCATCAGACAAACAATTGTTGAAGTAGCTAAAGATAAGGGCTATAAAATGGTTGTGGTTAAAGAAGTTGTTATTGACGGCGGTAAGGATATTACCGAAGAAGTTGCTAAAGTTGTAAAATAATCAAAAACTTCTTTGCATATAATGAAAAAATCCTCACTTGAAAGAGTGAGGATTTTTGTACATAGAAAACCCACGCGTTTTACGCGTGGGTCTCTTTTTTGTGCTGCACAAATGAAAAAACGTGTTACTTCATTTGTTAATGGGCTTATTAAGCGCGGCGAAGGTAGCTGCCCATCACTTTTTTGCGTCCGAATTTTTCAAACTGGACCTCACAAGATTGACCTGAAACTGCAACAATTTTACCATATCCGAAGCTTTCGTGAAAAACTTTAATTCCAATCAGGCTGGATGTTCGCCCACTTTGATAGGAATTGTAGTCGGCATAATCGTCCGGTTCGTATGAATATTCATGTTCCTCTTGAGGTTCATATCTTTGGTAGCTCGGTTTTGTTGAAAACGCCGGTTTGCGCCTATTATAATTTTGCCGATATCCATTATATGAACGCCCGTAATTTCCGTAAGATGAGCCGCCACTGTAACATTGGCTCATTTGGTTACTGATATTCAAGCAATCGGTTGGAATTTCGTTAATAAAACGCGATGGTTCATTATTTTGCCACTGACCATATAAACGCCGACTGTGCGCCAAAGTAATGTAGAGGTTTTGTTTGGCTCGGGTAATTGCAACGTATGCCAATCTGCGTTCTTCTTCCAAAGAATCGGAGCCGCCTTCTTCCAAACTTTTTTGATGAGGAAACAGTGTTTCTTCCCACCCCGGCAAAAAAACCGTATCAAATTCCAAACCTTTGGCAGAGTGAAGCGTCATCAGCATCACTTTGTTCGAATCGGTAACACTATCGTTATCCATAACTAAACTGACATGTTCCATAAATTCACTCAAATTAGGGTAATTAGCTTCATCACCCATAACATTTATCAGCTCGCGGAGGTTATCAAGACGCCCCGGAGCCTCAACCGAAGTGTCATTTTTAAGCATATCCCAATATCCGGACTCGGTTAAAACCTGTTCTGCCAACTCTCCAAGCGGAATGGCTTGTTCCATTTTATCCCATTCGGCAAAATGTTGCATCAGCTCACTTAAATTGTTTTTGACTTTGCCGCTGATGATGTTTTGTTCAATCGCTAAATTGACGGCGGCGTAGAGAGATATGTGTTGCTCACGGGCAATTTGTTGCAGTTTTTCTATGGTTTTGGCACCAACACCGCGCGTCGGTTTGTTAATAATGCGTTCAAAAGCCAAGTCGTCAGAAGGTTGAAGAATAACTCGATAATAGGCCAAAGCATCACGAATTTCAGCACGTTCGTAGAACTTCGGGCCACCGATAACTTGGTAGGGAACCGCTTCTCGCACAAATTTTTCTTCGAATTCGCGGGTTTGGAAGGCTGTGCGCACCAAAACCGCCATATTGGCATAGTCTTTGCCGGTGCGATGCAAACGTTCAATTTCGGCGGCAATCCACTCGGCTTCTTCGCTACCGTCTGTCATGGCAATCAGGCGAATTTTTTCGTTATTTTCTTTTGTGGCCGGACTATTTTCGGCGACACGTAATGTTTTACCTAAACGGGTGGCGTTGTGAGCAATCAAACTGCTGGCAGCGTTCAAAATATTAGCCGTGGAACGATAATTGCGTTCCAGACGAATAACCTTAGCATCTTCAAAATCTTTTTGAAAGCGCATTATATTTTCTATTTCGGCACCACGCCAAGAATATATGGATTGGTCATCATCACCGACACAGCACAAATTTCGGCTCTTCTGCGAGAGTAAGCGCAAAAACAGATATTGAGTAACATTAGTGTCTTGATACTCATCAACCATAATATAGCGGAATTTATCTTGATATTTTTGTAAAACATCAGCATTAGACATCAAAATAATGAGCGTATAAAGAAGAATATCACCAAAATCAACACAGTTTAATTCCAGCAAACGAGCCTGATATTTTTGATAGATGCTGATGAGTACATTAGAACGAAATTCACTGACCGCTTTATCAACGGTAATACCTTTATCTTTCAGGCGAGAGATTTTTTCTACCAGACTTTGCGGCGGGTATTTTTTATCATCAATACCTTCGGCTTCTAAAATTTGTTTAATCAGGCGCTTTTGGTCATCTTCGCCTAAAATGGTGAAGTTTGGTTTTAAGCCGACTAATTCGGCATGGAGGCGCAAAATTTTGACACATATACTATGAAAAGTGCCAAGCCAGACATTATTCACCATATCGCCAATCAGATTTTGGACGCGTGCGCGCATTTCTTTGGCGGCACGATTTGTAAATGTGACGACCAAGCAGTTCCATGGGTTAGCCAAGTTTTTTGTTAAAATATAAGCCAATCTGGTGGTTAAAACTTTGGTTTTACCGGTGCCGGCGCCGGAAAGCACCAAAAGAGGTCCTTCGGTTGTTTCAACGGCCTGTCGTTGCTCCGGATTAAGCTCATCAAGCCATGGCGTTTGTGGCTTTAAGGCGCTGATATTATCGTATATTTGCGGTGCGGTATTATCTTCGTCCAAATCAAAAATATCGTCATTCATTGTTTTCTTCTTATATATTTTGCTTGTCTTTAATCTTTTTAAAACTTATATATACAATTATAATAAGTTGAAAATAAATAAAAGCGATTTATCGACTTTTAAGCAATTTTTTATGAGGAGAATTTGAAGATGTCGGACGTGCGGGAAAAAATTGTGGCTTTACAAAAATATATGGAAAGTCGGATTTTGGGGCAAGAGGATTTGGTAAAAAAATTGGTGATTACGCTGATTGCCGATGGACATGCGTTGGTGGAAGGCGCACCGGGACTTGCCAAAACAAAGGCAATTAAGACAATGTCGCAATGTATTGAAGCCGACTATAATCGTATTCAATTTACGCCGGATTTGTTGCCGTCAGATATTACCGGCAGTGAAATTTATGTGGCCGCGACCGGACAGTTTGAATTTAGGGCCGGACCAATATTTGCCAATTTGGTCTTAGCTGATGAAATTAACCGCGCGCCGGCAAAGGTGCAGGCGGCGCTTTTAGAAGCAATGGCAGAACGGCAAGTCAGTGTGGGCGGAAAGCAATATAAATTGCCGCCGCTGTTTATGGTTATGGCAACGCAAAATCCGATAGAGCATGAGGGAACATATAATTTGCCGGAAGCTCAACTTGATCGCTTTTTGATGTTTATCAAAATTGACCAACCGAATGCTTCAACCGAGCATAAAATTTTACGCCTTGTGCGGCAAGAAGAAACAGAAAGCGACAGCAGTGAGCGGGAAAAGGCTTGTTCGGTTCGCCAAGATGACATTATGGCGGCGCGGGAACAAGCACATAATGTTCATTGTTCGAATGCGGTTGAAGAATATTTGGTTCAGTTGATTATGGCGACAAGGCATCCGGAAAAATATGATGAAAGTTTGCGCGGAAGTATTGCTTTCGGCGCCAGTCCGCGAGCAACAATTGCGCTTGATAAATGTGCACGCATTCATGCTTGGTTGGAAGGGCGCGATTTTGTGACACCGGAAGATATTCATGCTGTGGTGTATGATATTTTACGGCATCGATTAATTTTGAGCTTTGAAGCGCAGGCCGGTGGTTTGACTACAGATGCTGTCATTGCAAAATTGTTGCAGATTGTGCCGTTACCGTAGCCAAAGGAAAATAAAATGCGATTATTCGGTAAAAATTCCAATGTGCCACAACAAGACAAACTGAAAGGTTTGGCGGTTAGTGTGACAGAGCTGATAGAACAACAGCGCTATGTGCCTTATTTGTCGATGTCTGAAAATATGATGACATCAGACCGAGCCGGCGATGTGAAATCTGTTTTTAAGGGACGCGGCATGGAATTTGAGGAAGTTCGAGCCTATAATTTTGGTGACGATATTCGTGACATAGATTGGCGGGTGACGGCGCGCAAAGCCGAGCCATATACTAAAGTTTTTCGAGAAGAAAAGGATCGAGAAATTGTGGTTTTATTGGATTTATCGGCGTCAATGGTGTTTGGGACCAAAAATGAATTAAAATCGGTGACGGCGGCTAAATTAGCCGCGCTTATCGGTTGGATGAGTATTCGGAACAAAGACAGATTCGGTTTATTGATGTATGATGGTAAGAATACAACCTATTATAAGCCGCAAAATAATCAAAAAGCATTGATGATGATGTTTAAGGCAATTGCCGAAAAAAGCAAGCGGGTTTTGAAAGAAAATTATGAAGGAAATTTGGCATCAGCGTTGAAAATGTTTGAACTCAGCCATAAAGGGCAGGGGACATTTTTTATTTTAAGTGATTTTTATGGGGCTGATGACGAAGTGTTTAAAAGTATTGCGGCTTTGTCTAAAAAACATAAGATTTATTGTATGAAAATTTTTGATATTTTGGAAGATATTGCCCCTGATGACGGCATTTATGCGGCACAGAATGTATCTCAAAAAGTGGTTTTCAATTCGGCACCCGAGGCTTTTAAGGGGGCGTATCGTCAACATTTTGCACAGCAACGCAAGTTTTTACAAATAAATTGTCAAAAATTTTTATGCAAATATTTTGAAATTAGAACAGACAGCCCTATTTTCAAGCAGTTAGGTCATATATAAAAAACTTGACATAATAAGATTTATGTGATAGAAAAAATGATAATTATTTTGTTAACGAAGAGGTCAAAATGGTAAAATTAAATGAAAATACGTCCTATAAGAGAGGACAGGAATTACTTGATGCCGGGCATTATGAAGAAGCCGTGGCAAAGTTTTCTGAAGTAATCAGCGATAATCCGCGTGCATGGAAGGCATTGAATTCTCAAGGTTTTGCCTTTCAGAAAATGAGCAAATATACCGATGCAGTGGAATGTTTTGATAAGGCTTTGGCAATTAATCCAAAGTCGGTTGAGGTTTTGAACAATAAAGGTGTAACGCTGTCTATGCGTGGCTTATATAAAGAGGCTATTGCCTGTTTTGATGAAGCGTTCGGTAATGATCGGACATCTTTGGAAGCTCTGAATGGCAAAGCTATTGCCTTGCAACACATGTTTGCCTACAAGGAGGCATTAGATGTTTTGGAAGAAGCAATGAAAGTTGACTCTAAACATCCGCAAACATTGCTCAGTATTGCTGTGACTTTGCAAAAATTAAAACAGTATGACCGTTCAATTTCGTTTTTCAAAAAAGTTTTATCCGGTGATAAATATAACACTAAGGCATGGAATGGTATTGGTGTGACCTATCAATTGATGGGGGATAATGATTCGGCGCTTAAGTGCTTTACCAAAATTTTGAACATTAACAGTCAAGATTTACAAGCATGGGTGAGCATTGGTTATGTTTATCAAAAAATGTTTAAGTTTAAAGATGCCTTGAAATGCTATAAAAAAGCACAGGCCGTGGTGAATGGGCGCTATACACATAAGTTGTATGACGGTTTGGCATCGTGCTTGACAAAGCTTTCCGAATTTGACCAGGCTATTGAAGTTTATAAAGTGATTTATCAAAGTGAAGAGGGCAAGCGCAAATGGGATGCACAGCGCTCAATTAAGTTTGTGAACAAATTGAAGCGCAAACAGGCCATTGGGGCTTTGCCGGATATTATTCCGAAGGGTGAAGACGGAACCGGTGCCACTGTGGTTGAAGAGGTGGTTAACGGCGAAAGCACGGATCCTGTTGCAGAATAAGTATAAAATTATGAAAAATCCCCGATTTGATGAAGTTCAATCGGGGATTTTTTGCGGTGGTGAGCTATTTCGGCGATTCCCCATCCGGCACGCCGCCGCTGTCGGTTGCCGGCACGTTGGTTACGTTGTCGCTATAATAACTACTGCCGTTACCTTTAATGCCGCCTATCCAACTGGCATCACCTTTATCTGTCATCATATTAATCACAAAAACAGTGGCTGAAAGCAAGAAGCAACTAAACATAATGGTGGCAAACAGCGGCCACTTGACTTTGCCGAAAATAGCGGCAAAAGAAAAGACA
>OMQE01000061.1 GCA_900313155.1 uncultured Rhodospirillaceae bacterium
GAAACATAGGTCACATGCTCTTTGCCGTAGATTTGGCACAAAAGTCGATACAACACATCATATACCACCGGTGTTTTGGCATTTCCCAAATGTGCCTTGTCATACACCGTTGGTCCGCAAACATACATTCGCACGTTGTTTTCATCTATCGGATAAAACGCCTCTTTGCGCTGTTTTAAGGTGTTGTGCAAATATATTTGTGTCATATTTTTATTCCTATGCTTTTTGTCCTTTAAGGCGTTTATATGCCTTTTCGTAACCGATAAGCGGTAATAATGTCTTTAATTCCGGTCCGTTATCAAGCGCGGTTAAGGCTTTGCGAATTGGATGGAAAAGTTCTTTGCCTTTTTTACCGCTTTGTGTCTTAACTTCATTTAACCATACATTGAACGTGTTTTCGTTCCACGGTTCAGGCGGTAATAATGATGCGGCTAAATCTGTCAGTGCTTTATCTTCCATAATTGGCGTCACTTCACGGTGACAAATGTTCGCCCACGCCTCCACATCATTAACAATGTCCAAATTCGGCCGGACTTCATTCCAAAAATCTTCGCTGACATCAACACGATTTTGAACGGCTTTATAAGGCATATTGCGCACAAATTTGGTGTTGAAGTGTTTAAGTTCCGCTTCATCAAATTTAGGTTGCGAACGCCCCAGTTTGGTAAAATCAAGAGATTGCGCCAACTCGTCCAATTCATAAAACGGTTCAATGGCATCAGATGTCCCCAACTTTGCCAAAAACGAACATATCGCCATTGCTTCCACACCTTCGGCTTTAAGCTCACGCACACCCAAACTGCCCAAACGTTTTGAAAGTTTGCCTTCAACACCGGTTAAAAGCGGTAAATGGGCAAAAGTAGGAACTCTGCCGCCAATGGCCTCAAACATTTGAATTTGCGCTGCTGTATTGGTCACATGGTCTTCGCCGCGCACAATGTGCGTAATGCCAAAATCAGAATCGTCAACACAAGACGGGAAGTGGTATAAATAGCTGCCGTCTTCGCGAATAATAATCGGATCGCTTAGCTTTTCAGCATCATATTGGCAATGTCCACGCACAATATCTTCCCATTGAATAACTCCCGGCAACAGTTTGAAACGGTAGTGCGGTTTGCGTCCTTCGGCTTCAAAACGCGCAATATCTTCCGGCGTATAGCGCAAAGCTTGGCGGTCATAAATCGGCGCTTGTCCTTTAGCCATGGCGCGTTTACGTTTAATTTGCAATTCTTCCGGTGTGTCGTAGCAGGCATAAATTCGCCCTTCTTTAATCAGCTTGTCACGCAAAGCATCATAACGCTCAAAACGTGCCGACTGACGAGCTTCTTCGTCCCAAGCAAAACCGAGCCATTTTAAGCTTTCACGCATGGCATCTTCATATTCTTTTTTAGAGCGGGCAAAATCGGTATCATCAATGCGGAGCATAAATTTTCCGCCTAATTTTTTAGCCAGCAAATAGTTAAACAAAGCCGTTCGGGTGTTGCCAATGTGCATAAATCCGGTCGGGCTTGGTGCAAATCTCACTTTTATTTCAGACATTTCAAATCTTTCAACATTATTTATTAACCTGTGGCGTATCATAATCAGATTATCTTGCAAATTCAACTAAAAAATTTTCGCTTTACAAGATGACCAAAATATTTTATAAAAATAAACGAGTACAGAGGTGTACTTGAAGGACTAGAAAACCTTCTAAAGTTCGTTTGTATAAAACGTATTTATACGCCTTTCGGTTATCGACTGGAGGGCGATAAAATAAGCCTGTGCGGTAAATATATCGCGCTATTTAGCTGTAATAGTTTTCTAGCCTCCAGTCACTTTTTTGAAAGTGACTTTTCTTACAGATATATTGACCGCAAAGGCTCGCTCGTTATTACAAACGGACGGTTTTATAGGAATTTTGAGTAGTTTATTACTGCGTCTGTTAATCATTTATTGACAAATTCAGTATATATGTGTAATATCGTAAGAAGTTTTAACAATATTGAGGTAAATTGTAATATCAGACGATGAGTCCCATATCAACATATATCATAAATTTAATTTTTGTTTTGTTTTTAGTTTTTTGTAATGCTTTTTTTGTAATATCCGAATTTGCTGTGGTTAAAATTCGTCGCACCAAGTTGGAAGAATTGGCACACGCCGGAAGCAAACGTGCTAAGATTGCGCTGGAAATTAACGGGCATTTGAACACCTATTTGAGCGCCACACAACTGGGAATTACACTGGCATCTTTGGGCTTAGGTTGGTTGGGTGAACCGGCCGTTTCTCGCCTTTTCGAAGATGTGTTCGGCAGTTTTTTTGAAGGGCAACAGATGCTATTGCATTCATTGAGCTTTGGTGTTGCCTTTACGCTGATTACCCTGTTTCACGTTGTTTTGGGCGAACTGGTGCCAAAGTCTATGGCGATTCAAAATACCGAACGCTATGCGCTTTTTGTGGCGGTTCCGCTTTATACGTTCAACAAAATCTGCACACCGGTTATTTGGTGTTTTGACCATGTCTCGATGTGGATTTTGAAACTGATGAAAGTGCAAAAGGCAGATGAAAATGAAGATGCGCACTCGGAAGAAGAAATCAAGCTGATTATTGATGCGTCGCAAAAAGGCGGCGTGATTGACGATACGGAAAGCGAGATTATCCAAAACGCCATCAATTTTTCAGAAATTTTTGCACACGAAATTATGGTGCCGCGTCAGGACATGAAGTGCATTTATAAAGACGAAAGTTTTGATGAAGTGATGGCTTTTGTGCGCGAAAATAAGCACACGCGTTTTCCGCTTTGCGACCAAGACAAGGACCAAATTTTAGGCATGTTGCACATTCGGGATTTGCTCGAAAATAAAGACGCCCCGCAAAAAGATATTTTGAAACGCTTGGTGCGTAAGGTTCTGTTTGTGCCGGAAAATAAGTCTATTTCCGATGTTTTGCACGAGATGATGAAAAAGCGCATTCAGCTTGCTATTGTGGTCGATGAATACGGCGGTACGGCCGGTTTGTTGACCATGGAAGATATTTTGGAAGAACTGGTGGGTGAAATTCAGGACGAGCACGACGGTGTGGCCGAAGAAGCCTGTAAATGCATTGATGAAAAAACCTATGAGTTTGACGGCGTTTATCTGGTGGAAGATGCTTATGAAGAAATGGGTTTGCCGTATCATGAGCTGGAAGAAAGCACCATGGGCGGCTATTTGTTCAATCTTTTGGGCGAAGAACCGAATGTGGGTGATAAAGCCGAAGACGAAAATTGTATTTATGAAGTTTTAAGCGTTGATAATATGCGTATTACACGCTTGCGCGCCACGCTCAAAAATTGCGAATGCGCACCGCAAGAATAAACAACAAATATCAGGAGAAAAGATATGAAAAAAGTTTTATTTATGTTAGCCGTTTTATTGATGTCATCAACAGTTCAGGCACAAACGGCAGATGTTAATCCGGCAGCGGCTTTGCAAGCCAAAAAGGCTGAAGTGGAAGCGCGTATTGATGCCAAGCAAAGCGCAACCATGGAAAAGATTGATGCCAAAATTGCCAAGGCTAAAGCGGCAGGTAAATCAACTGCAAATTTGGAGCAGAAAAAAGCAGAAGTTAAGAAGCGCATTGACGCCAAACAAGATGAGCTGAACTCTCGTATCAACGCTCAAAAAGCCAAGTTGCAATAATTTTGACTTAATTCTTTGTAAAAAAAATCCCTCGCGGCGGTTAGCGGCGGGGGATTTTTTCATTTTAGCGTTTATGGTAATGATACTTCAAGAAATGTCTGCGCATTACCTCGTCTTTGTCAAAAAAAGAGACGATAAAAAAAGGTATATACACAGTCACATAACTCACTGTCATCAGTGAAACTGCCGCAAATATACCGAAAAAATATCTTTTACCTAAAGCATGAGGAACAGAAGCACACATCAAAGACTCTATTTCCGGCTCAAAAAACCAAAAAACAAGTCCGATGTACATAATTCCGGCAACCAACACCCAGAACCATCCTACCCACGGAAAACCAAATGAAAACTTAGCTGACCAATGGGCATAGGCAATCCTTTGTTTCAAATTTAAATGCTGTTTTTCCATACTTTAATTATGTTTTAGTTTTACCACTTTGATAAATAAGCTCGTCCATATATTCAACCAAACCAATAATTTCCGCCTGTTTAAATATAGGAACACGTTCAAGAGCAGAGATAAAAAAGAATCTCCCATTTACATTGACAGTAACAGCCATAGTATCACCAATAGAAACTTCTGCCGGTGCTTTGTTGTCTAATAGGGAATCATCCCAAAAACAATGCAAAATTAAAGGTTGAGAAACATCTTCTGCCTTTTCATTATCAATTTGCACTGATTTAAGAGATAATTTCAGCAGATTGTGACGTTTATTGTAGTCAACAACCACTCCTCTAAGTTTAATCTTTTCCATAC
>OMQE01000009.1 GCA_900313155.1 uncultured Rhodospirillaceae bacterium
AGTTGGGTTGAAAGTGCAATTTCCGGTTGCACCATTCCCAGCCATAATAAAGTGCGTAACCATATTATCAGTTGCGATAAAGATGGTAACGGATATTTGGCAACTTACATTCCGCGTTCAGAGGTGGCACCGCTGATGACAACCATCGGTAACCATATTTTTATCCGCTCCGGTTCAAATAATGTGCCGGCGCCATACGCCGTTATTGCCGGTATGTTCGGACGACGTCCGCAGCCAAATGTGGCTCTCCATTTAGATAAGCGTAAACTGGAATTGCAAGAAGAAGCAGATGAAGATATTCTTTATCCCCAAACCATAGATACCCCACCGCAACGCTATGTTCGTTTGGCATTTGATATTGTGTGCGAAAATAACAGCAATGTTATTGCGCGAGAACTGTATTTGACCTGCACAACCGAAAGTGCCGGCGGTGAATATAATCGTGTGCGGTTTACAGACTATAATCAGATGTTTGGTATGCAAAATATTGAAAATCACTTGAACTTAATTACCAAGCCAGATTTACGTTTGCCACCGCGCGGTATGCTGAAATTTGCACGCCTCGAAATTATGTTGTCGGAATTTGTGGAAGATGATTTGCTGATAAATGGTGTTATCGGTGCCGATGGGGCTATGCCGAAGGCCTTTCGCATTGAAGCAGGGAAAAATGCATTGCGTTCTTTCGTGGCAAAAGTTTTGCGCTCTGAACCTGATAATATGGAATTGTTGACCAATGAGTTTTTTATTGATTTTGTGAAAGAAGTGGAATGACAGCAAGAGTAGAAATATTTACCGACGGCGCGTGTTCCGGTAACCCCGGCGTGGGCGGTTGGGGTGCTATTTTGCGCTATAAATCGGTAGAAAAAGAATTAAGTGGCGGAGAGACTGAAACAACCAATAATCGTATGGAGCTGATGGCGGTGATTGAGGCATTGAGCGCTCTGAAAAAACAATGCAACATTTCACTTTATACCGACAGTAAATATGTGATGTGCGGTATTACCGAATGGATGCCGAAATGGAAACAAAACGGTTGGAAAACCGCCAATAAAAGCAAAGGCGTGAAAAACATTGACTTATGGCAACGCTTAGATGAATTGACCGAACAACACGAAATTCGCTGGATATGGGTTAAAGGGCATGCCGGACACGCTGAAAACGAACGTTGTGATGCCTTGGCACGCGAGCAAGTAGCGAAGATAAAAGAAGCGTTATAACAAGAAAAAAAGCCGCGGAACGAAAGGTTCGGCGGCTTTAAGTTTAAATTTAAGCTGGAAAGTTAGGACCAGGAGGAGTGTGCGCGACCTGTTTCGTAAGTTTGTTTAGCGGCGTTAAAACGCTCATCATTTCCTAAGATGTGTAATATCTTGGGCATTAAACTGTAGCGCTTACCGAAACGATACAGCAGATTATTGAAGTTTGTGAAATAAATTTCGCCGTGTTTGCTGTACATAACACTAATCAGTAGGCGCTGGAACACTTCGTCTTCTTCAATTTTTAAACCCAAATCTTCAATGTTTTTCCAGAAGGCATCTTCAAGATGTCCATAGTGGTTGATATAAGCTAAACACTCTGCATTGTGACAAATTTGAGCTGTATTACGCCTAAACCAGTGGTCCATCTCGTTTATCGCACGCTTTTTGGGGTCTAGGGTGTCAACCAACGCCAATTTTTTGCGTAGCGGTGTCTGATCATCAGTGTAATAATAGTGTTGAACCATCATAGCATCAAGATCTTCCGGTGAATATTTCGGAACATGAGAGGGGCGAAAAGCCGGTTGCAGCTTTTCGTTGTCATGAATAGCAAACCAAAGCCCGCCGATGATGAAAATCATCATAACGCAGGCAACTGCAGAAAATAAGTAACTCTCCATAATTTTATATTTTAGGTGAATAATAGTCATAATAAGTATTGTTGGGGCGGAGTGTAGCAAAATTAGTAAATTTGTCAAGATTAAAAAATAAATCGGAAATTTTTTTGCAAAATTTTGCATTTTTTTCTTGCATTGTGGACAAAAAAGATGTATAGAAATAAG
>OMQE01000150.1 GCA_900313155.1 uncultured Rhodospirillaceae bacterium
AAAAAATGAAGAAATTATATTTGTGTTGCGTGTTCACAGGGGCTTTGGCATTAAATAACACATCGGCTTGGGCGCAAGAAGCCACGGCGCAAGAAAAAACAACCGATAGTTTGTTGGCACAAACTTTGTCGCAAACGTATGGGGCGCCGGTAGAAGTTAAGATTGATGAGCAAAGATGCGAAGTACGCTTTCCGAAAGTTGATGTGGAAGATGTTGTTCCTACTGAAGAAAATACTAATTCCGAGCCGAAGACAACTGACGAAGACAGCACAAATGTACAAACTCAAGTGGTTGCCACTTTACCGGAAACGGTTGCCAAATGTGAACAAATTGAGGCTTTTGCCGATATGGCACAATATCAGATAGTGCATCATTCGGCAGATAAGCTTTTAGCGCAAATATATAATCATTTGCCGATGCCTTTTGTGAAAGATGTGGAATTTAAATCTTTTACTGAAGAAATGAAGGTTGTGCCGCAAACAGGTTTGGTCAGCGGTTATAAAATGCATTTTGACGATGCTGTATATACTGAAACCGATGCAACGACCGGTTTGAAAAGCCAAATCGGTAATTTGCAAGATATGGATATTGATACCACCGTTAGCTATGATAATGATTTGATGAAATATTTGACAGATGCAAAATTTAATAATTTCAATTTGGTTTTGCCGATGATGTCTATGAAAACAGGTTCTTATCATCAGGCGGCTGAAGTTGTGTATAAAATTGAAAATCCGCAAACATTTGACTACACAAATTTGTTGCAAAATTTGACATCATTGGTTTCTTCGCGTTCACGCGCCGTGATTAAAGACGTTAAGATGAATATTGATATGGCTGGAATGGGCATTTCTTTTGATATGGAAATGAAAAGCAAATCTAATTTGCAAGATAACGGCAAATTAGACACCACAGGCAATATGTTGGTTAATAATTTGCAATATGTCGGTGACATAATTGAAAAATCTAAACAACCGCAGTCAATTGAAATGGACGTTAGCTTAAATGATGTTAATATGCAAACATTGGCGAAATTAGGCGAAATGCAAGCTGAAATATTAGAACAAGGCGAAGATGCCGAAATAGATGAAGAAGAGTTGATTAACCTGCTGGACGAAATTGTGGATACAGCCAAATGGTATGAAAAAATAGAGGTCAAATTTGCCGATGCAAAAGCAATGGTAGAAGTTAGTCTGCAACGCATCAATAACTATTTGCAAGGGGACGGACAAATCAGTGTCAACAATCTGTATAATATTTTTCCGGAGCTCAAAGATTGTCGCCAAAATCCGAAAGCACCGCAATGTGCGCAAAATCCGGTGTTGATGTTCGGCTCTGATTTGATTGACTTCAACAGCGATAATCCGACCAGCAAAATCAAATTCACCGATAAAGGTATTTTTGTGAACAACAAAAAAGTGGGCGAGCCGATGGAGCTTGATTTACATAAACTGCTCAAAGATGATGACAATGCCAATTTGTCGGCAAACGAAGCCGCTGAAGAGGAAATTGATTTGGAAGACACCGAAGCCGCACCGGTGGAAAAGAACAGCATTGAAGAGGATGCTGAAGCAGAAGCAGATTTAGAGCAATTTGATTTAGGCGAGCCACTTGATATTGACGCCATGATGGCTCAATAAGAAATATGAAATTTGCCCCAAAATGATGCTTGACGTTTGCAACGTTATGGTGTAACCTACCCAAAGTTTTGCTAAAGAGGAAAGAAGATGACTGCATTGATAATACATTCCGTTCTTAATATTATCCCTTAGGGGATTGGCGCAGTTTTTCATATAAAATAAATCTTCAAAAAATACATCTTTAAATTTAAACAACTTTGTTAGGATATTGAAATGACGAAACATTATGCTGAAGTGAAGGCAAAGCCCGATTTTGTGGCTTTAGAAAAAGAAGTCTTAAAATTTTGGGAAGAAGACAGAACGTTTGAAAAATCGGTGCATAATCGCGATGGTGCCGCCGAATTTGTGTTTTATGACGGTCCGCCGTTTGCCAACGGAACACCTCACTATGGGCACATTATGGTCAGCTATGTCAAAGATGTGGTGGCACGCTTCCAAACCATGAACGGCAAAAAAGTTGAACGCCGCTTGGGTTGGGATTGTCACGGCTTGCCGGCAGAAATGGCTGCCGAAAAACAACTCGGTGTTTCGGGACGCAAGCAAATTGAAAATTACGGCGTGGAAAAGTTTAATAATTTTTGCCGAACTGACGTGCTGAAATATTCCGGCATTTGGGTAGATATGTTTAAGCGGATTGGTCGTTGGGTAGATTTTTCGCACGATTACAAAACTATGAATTTGCCTTTTATGGAAAGCGTTATCCATAACTTCAAAGAGCTTTATGATAAAGGTTTGGTTTATGAAGATTATCGTGTGTTGCCGTATTCTTGGGCAGCCGAAACACCACTTTCTAACTTTGAGGTCAATTTAGGCTATCGCGATAAAACCGATAACGCCATTACTGTAATGTTTAAGTTGGAAAACGGGCAAAAAATTCTTGTTTGGACCACCACACCATGGACTTTACCGTCTAATTTGATGCTTGCTGTCGGTAAAGATATTGACTATGCCGTTATGGAAGAAGACGGGCAACAATATATTATTGCCAAAGCACGTTTGAGTTCTTATAAAAAACAGCTTGAACATGCCGTTCAGGTAGGCGAGCTGAAAGGAACAGATTTAATCGGGCTAAGCTATGAACCAATGTTCCCATATTTTGCAAGTTTGAAAGAAAAAGGTGCGTTTAAGGTGCTCTCGGGTGAATTTGTTTCTACCGAAGACGGTACCGGCGTGGTGCATATTGCACCGGGGTTTGGTCAAGACGACTTTGATGCTTGTCGTGCTTATGATGCTGAATTTCCGGTTGTTTGTCCGGTTGACGAAGCCGGCAAATTTACCGCGGAAGTTCCGGATTATGAAGGTAAGCAGGTTTTTGAAACAAATGAACCGATTATGCAATGGCTAAAGACAAACGGTCTGCTTGTGAAAAAAGAGCAATATACGCACACTTATCCGTATTGTTGGCGCACTGATACGCCGCTGATTTATAAGGCGATGAGTTCATGGTTTGTGAAAGTTACAGATTTTCGCGACGAAATGGTGGCAAACAATCAGCAAATCAACTGGATTCCGGGACATATAAAAGACGGTCGTTTCGGTAAATGGCTTGAAGGCGCGCGTGATTGGTCTATTTCACGCAATCGCTTTTGGGGAACACCGATTCCGGTTTGGAAATCGGATAATCCGCAATTTCCGCGTGTTGATGTGTTTGGCTCGGTAGCAGAAATTAAGGCTGCAACCGGTATAAATGTTAATGATTTACACAAGCCGTATATTGATGATGTGATTTATCCGAACCCAGATGACCCGTCGGGCAAAACAATGATGCGCCGCGTTAGCGATGTGTTTGACTGTTGGTTTGAATCCGGTTCAATGCCGTATGGGCAAATTCATTACCCGTTTGAAAACAAGGAATGGTTTGAAAATCATTTTCCGGCAGACTTTATTGTGGAAGCCAT